>JBLMXD010000044.1:0-15441 GCA_050257575.1 Alphaproteobacteria bacterium
CTCAGGCAGGCAGCAACGCCTTGGCCTGAACTGATCGCGGCCTTAGAAGAGAAGGGGATGGTTATCCACGAAATATCAGACGAAGGATTGGCGCCGTTTGTACCTGAGTTAGTGCGGGAAGGCGCGGAATGGTATAGAAACTTGTTGGCATCACGCGAGTCCTAGCGCTGGCGTGCATGGTTGGGTCATCTGGCCAAACACAATCGGCAACCCAGCCTGTGGCAGGCCGGAGATCAAGAATCGGAGGAACAAGCGAGCCAGGAACCGCAGGCGCTACGTGATAGACGTGTTTGTTAGGAACACAGAGGCGTCGTCGTCGGCTTGATGTTACCGGGCCTGAGAGCGAGGTGTTTTTGAATTCTTTGTGTCCGTGCCGCCTTGTGGGAGCATTTCCTTTGGGACGTCGTAAACCAAAAATGAGTAGGCAATGTGGTCGACGGGCGCAAAATGCTCCCTCAACCATCGATATTCTTGAGGGTCCCGATTGACTCCCACAAGCGCATTGACAGGAACTACAATTCGACCGGCTTGGGGCTTGCGCGGATCCACGATCGTACCGGGATGACGACGGAGATACTCAGCCAGGAACCACTCGTTTCCGCGCCAATCCAGGTTCGAATCTGCCAGGCGGCGATAAGCCATTTTTCTGTCGAAAACCAATTCGTTAAAATACGATATGAAATGCGGGTAGTATGAAAGCGTCGACACCGCAACCCATGAGACCAGAACGATGGCGGCGTAATTTCGGAGCTTCGATTCAGGCCTTACTAGGAACCTCCCGCAGAAGATGAGACCCAGGGCGAATACAGGGAGTACGTGGCGGATGCCAATTTGCGCGTTAAAGAAAAAGTTGAAGTACATCCAGTACAGCAACATCGGCACAAGCAAGAAAACCTCTTCGCGGCGAAGAATGCTGGCTGCCTTGTCGCGCCGCCAGAAATACCCGAATAACGCCGCCAGGAATATGAATTGGGTCGCGATTGGCACCTTGAACAAGGCAGCGTAAAAATAGTAGCCGGGAAACCCGCGAAGCGTGCCATCATGATGATTCACGCGAAGGTTTCCGGCCATGTAAATATTTCCCCAGGCCTTCCCCATTTTTTCCTCGAATTTGCACATGTCCAACCCCTGGAGATAAGGGACCGGCAGCGGAACTGGCAGATTGGCAACGATGGGAGTCGCCTGGAGCCGTTTAAAAAAACTATCTTTGAAGTTGTATTTCGACAATGGCGTGCCGAAGCCATCAAACCCAAATCCTACATTGATCATGATGATGCTTAACGCGACGAACAACGCTGTCACGATGGAGCATCGGCGTACCGAGCACATTGAGGTATGATGCCTACTGGATATGCCGGATTCGCCTGCGATTCTCGAATGTCGATAGAGCGCGCCCGTCACCAGAAATATCGGATATAAATAGACGCACGAGTATTTGGCCAACTGGCTTAGACCGAGCGTCGTTGCGCTTAGAAGCGCTCGTCCGTTGCCACCAAGTTTCAGAAAGCGCCAAAAATGGTACAGTGCGATCGTCGTCATCAATGCAGCTGCCAAATCTGCGGTTACCAGCTGGCCGTGTGCCAGCAGATTGGGATCGAACAGGTAAAGAGTGAAGGCCAGAAGCGCGCCTTTACGACCGTAGAGCTCGTAGCTCCACCCTAGCACATACAATGCAAGCAATAGCGAAAGAACAACAGTCGCGTATCGGCCTCGCTTTATCTGACCAATCCACGATTTATCGATGGCGAAGTTCAACTCATTGGCAAAAAGGGCCAGGTTTTCACTCGTAGCAACATTCACACTCGAGAATGGCATGGTACTGCTGTCTATGGCTCCCGATCGCCGTGGCGAACCATGCAATACGCGATCGCCATACTGGTAGTGGAGAGGCTCGTCGGTAGTCAGTCCCTTGTGGCGCAGGCTGGTGATGTGTAACAGAAGAAACAAAAACATCAGGATTCCGCACACGGGGATCTCCCACCGCCTAACGAGCCAGGGGCAGATGCGATTCTTTATCACCGACCCGGACGCCGTGGCCGCGATCATACGGTGCCGGTCATCGTCTCGTTCATTCACCGGGATGCACGTTGGGTGACCGGATCAGCGTTGCCTCGGATTGTGTGAGTAAGATGATGTAATCAGCTTTAGCGCGCTGCGCCGCCGTGATTTTACTTAAGTTTTCAATCCAGATTTGGATGGAATGATCATTCCAAACCAGCGAAGCGATGAACAAAGCATGCCATTTATTGTGGAATAGCTGGTCGTCCACCTTGAGGAGCACTGTACTGTTGGGCGCTGGCTGTAAATTTAGGGAATCGAACGCGGCGATGACATGACTCACTTTTTGACCGATTCCAAGCAGAGCAGACACGTTACCTACACGCCGATTCTCCCACTCTACAAACGTAGCAAGACATAATGCCAGTAAGGCTAGAATAGTGATTCTGACCCCGGAGATAGAAATTTTCCTCGAGCTGTCGCCGATGCGGTCATCGGCATGGCGAACAGCACTGGGGTTAGCACCCTCGATCCCCGCACGAATTCTGGACGCCACTCTAGTTCGTTGCCCAACCGGGGTCACTGCTATTGAAAGTACCGCGACCAGATCACAAGCAACTTTTGCAAAGATCGTTGCCCAGCCGAACAGCAAAAGGTAAAGACACGCCCCGCCGCGAATCGGCAGAAGAAAGACTAGCGGCAAAGGCACGATTACCACCCAGAAAGCCATCAGGCGGATCGTGCGGTCCCGACGTACGGCAGCGTAAATGAACAGAACCGCCCAGAAAACCCAGAACGTCCTCGGAGTAATTGCATTTCCTGCAAAGAACAACTCCCCGAGAAACTTTGCATTGCTTTCCAAAAATTGATGCCATGAGTACCTTGGGCGATAAGGATCAAGCTTTGTCAGGGAGCCAGTGCCGTAAACCTTCCCGTACAGATAAATTGCAGTAACAGCACCTGCCATCAACGATGGCGTCGCGTAGCGCAAGCTCCATTGCAGAAACGCCCTACAGTCGGACCAACGGGTTGCTTTGAGAAATTCGTAGAGCAAGATGATTATTGGAAGAGTGACCGCCATTTCTTTGCAGTCGAGCGCCAAGACATATAGAAGCAGGAATATTGAAAGCTGCGCAGGGCGGAGACGGATACCTTGCTCGCGTAGTTGCACATAGTAGGTCAATGCCGCGAGGTAAAAAAATCCGCATAAAACATCGTAGATGAAGGCCCCTACAAAGACCAAGTTCGCTACAGCCGGGTGGTAACAAAAGGTAAGAATCGCCAGGAAAGCGACCGAACGTGAAGAGGCAAGAAGTCGTACCAGATAATAGGCGACCGGGATTGTCAGAGTCAGAATGCTAATTTGGACAATCCGATAGGGAAACGGATTTAACCCGAAAAAATGATAAAGGGGGAGATAGTAAAGCGCGCCTCCGGGGCGATAATATGGCGTCCAAAATTTCGCGAGCGCCATCAGTGATTGAAGTTCACCGACATACCAGTACGTCCAGAGGTTCATCATTTCGTCGTCACGAAAACCGCCGTGCCGTGCCGGAAGAGCAAAGTGGAGGAAGTAGACGACCAGGACGGCGATACAAATCGCATCGAGTGTTTTGAGTTGATAGGATGGGTTTGCCACAGCGCCCTGCCTGCGACCCAACGTAGAAGAATGGATCATACGAGTCATTACCAGAAACCGCTCGCCATCGGCTTCACCAGAACTATTTGGCCTTCAGATCTAGGAACGACAGGAGTATTTGCGTGGGCAATCTCTAGCACTTTGCGAGATTTTGACTTCAACAATCGAAGCCGTTGAGAATCGTCGGCGACAAGAACCATCTGTATACGTTTGTTACTTCCGGAGTTGGTGAAAGCACTGGCGGTGTCAATGTCGAATCAAAGCTGCAAAAAGGAATCCCGCGACCCAAGTCGCCCAGGCTGTTCCTCTCACATCAACAATTCTCAGTTGTCGCGAGGCCCGATCATGTCGACCTCACTCAACGTAATTCCTTAGAAACAAATCCATAATGTGTTGCACCGCGGGTCCTGTTACGTGTCTCAGGTCGGTTTCCCATACTGCCACGCGATCGGAGTTTTGCACGATCTCGTAACTGGGGAAATAATCCACGTTAGAATGAGTCAGCGCCCACTCTTGCGCGACCGCTCTCAATAGGGACTTCGCCCATGAATTTGCCACGACAATATCCATGCCTGAAAAGGTGTTCATCAAAGGGACTGGCGAAACCGTTACCACGACGTGAAAATCAGGATGTCCGTAGCGAGCGAGCAATTCATAGATTGCCTCCAAGTTCGCCCAGTTTTGCGATAAGGTGGTTAGGTGAAACTCGTATCGGTTTGGTTCGGTTTTAAATAGCGAGGGGATAGGCGTGCAGTTGAGGTAAACATCTGCTTTAAGGTCCCGCCAAACTTCCACAAGCCCTAGAGTAACGACGAGTGCACGACAGTGCGTTATGCGTTTTGTAACTGTTTGCATCAATGCCCGGCGCGCCAGAGTTTCCTCGCGAGTAACGAAGCGTAACGTCGGGTTTGTGTGCGGGTCGTACCAGGTGGTTTGTGTTAATGGAACAACAGAGTTTTGAGGAAACTTTGCGTTTGGATCAAGCGCCCATCGTAATTCGTTCAAAATCGAATAGGTGTTATACTTGTTCGTAAATCCAAGTCCTGATGTGCCTTTCTTAACCGCCTGAAGATTGGAGAATTCCGGGGCAGCGCTTTCAACCGCCATACCGTTGCTCTTTAGACAGTTTTCCAAGCCGCGTGCAAAACAGGAGCCAATCGCGTAAAATATGTCGTCACGGCGAAGCTTAAACTTTGGAACGATGTAAGGCGTGAACAAAGTTCGACGCAGTCGCTGGAAGGCGTGTTTGCCATTTGAATCATCAGGATCAGCGCTGTGCTTGTACCATGTTGCCGCCGGGCTTTTCTGATAATTCTTCATTGCTTCAGCCGGAGTCGCCACATAAAGCGATTCCCCTGAGCGTGGATCGTTGTCTGGCGCAGCGGAGGCCATGGGTTTATCCGCAGGTACTCCAGCGACGACGTGATTAGTGATCTGCATAAAACTGCGACGAGAGCTAGGTAGTCGCTCTGCGCTGGGACCTAAGCACGGGGAGCCATTTTCTCCAGTAGAAATTCGCATCCAAGTCATGCATGACGTCAACGGGTTCGTTCAGCGCGGTTTGGGTAACATCAAGGTCAACCCGCCGGCTTGTAAAACTTGGTGCCACCCTGGATCAATGGACTTCAGTGTGGCCAATACTCTCCCGGCTTCAGATTCGGGAACAGCAACAGCATTCGCGCGGCCGGTTTCTATCACCTCCCGAAATTTTGGCTCCAAACGCGAAAGCTGTTGGCTATTCCGGGAGTTGGATCTATCGATAAATAGCTCCGCTTGCTGGCGAAGATTGCCTTCTCCTGGGTTGCCCGCATTGGCGAAGTAATGAATCACGAAGCGGGGCGATACAACTTTCATTTCGGGAAACAACAGAGGCAACTCACAACCGGCTGTCCACGTAGGCATCAGCACCTTGGAATGTGCGATGTATTTGCCGGCGGCTTCCGCGAACCCAAGGTTCGCTGGAAGCAGCTGGTATTCCCCTGGCGACTTCCAACCGACCCCGAGCTTCGCGTCTCTCGGCGTGATTGACAGCCCGTGGTAGCTAAAGCAAAAACTCACGACGATCGCGACAACCGCCAGCGAAGTTAGTAATCGAGATTTCAGATTGCGTGTTTGTGTTAGCCTGGGACCAGCAACTGCCGACATTGCGCATAGCAGCGGTAACGGTAACAGGTACACAAGCCGAAAATAGCAATAGGCGAGGAGATGTTTCATCCACCATGGCGCGAAGAGAGGATTTAAAAACAGCAGCCACACCGCGCATAGATAATAGAAAATAAAACGTCCACTCTTTCCTCGGACGATCAGCAGCGGAACTGCAAGCATGAGGATCACATCGCGCCAGTACTCAGCCGGCCCTCCAATAACATGATCCATTGCTTCACGCCAAGGCATGTATTCTGGCCCAAACATCCGGATATCGATGGGCTTTGGGATTACATTAAGTGTCAGCAGAATCAATATGCCGATTGGATAGACAAGCGGAATTAACAGAAAAAAACCGACGCGAATCAGTTCCACGGAATTGGTCTTTCCGGTGGGCTCGAACACCGAAATGACAGCGAAGGCTACCCAGGAACACGCAATCACCGCCGGGATCAAATAAAGAGCGGGGTTACTCAACCCAACTCCAGCTATTGCCACCAGCACAATCCAAAGTAAATCGCTCAGGTTGCCTCGAGACAGGTATCGATAACTGAGAGCCAGAGCGATCGGCAAAAACAAAATCCAGACGATCGGTTTGCCCTGCCACATGTAGCGGGAAACGGTCGCAAACCCGAGCCATCCAGCGATGTTAAGTGAGCCCGGTGACCAACCGCTCACAAGCGGGGACGCCGCTCCGAGCAGAGCTCCAAGCGACCATGGGTCGGCGAGAAGCAAAAATGCGGTGCCAAGCAGCGCCCCGACTGCCGCGGTCCAGCGATGCAATCCGAAGGTTCGGGTGCACCAATAGAAGACGAATGGGACTGAAAAAGCGGCGCATACGTGACCAATGACCTGGTAGAAATAGAGAGGATCGATTCGCAGATAGTGGCCCGACAATGCCATTAGCATTTCATAGCTCGTTGTCAGGTGAACGGGCGAGAAGGCCGCGGCGTCCATATCAACACTCGTCTGGTGCAGGAAAATGGGCTGCTGAAGATGAAGAAGTTGAGTAAGAGCTCTGTGAAAATAGACCACGTCATCCTGGTTCGGCCGGCGCACAAATAGAGCTGTGGCTGCATAGCTCAATCCCAAAAGCAACAATAAAAGGTACGGGGTCTGAAAGCGGTAGCCCTTGCCCGGGATCGCACCTGTTGCCTTCCACAAACGTCTCAACGCAATAAAACCGACTACTGCGATTGCGAGAAAACACCATATGAGCGTTTGAGCCGGCCATCTGGTGATAAGAACGAGATCGTAGGCGAGTGTCCAAAATGCGATCAAGCCAATCGGCAGCAACAGAACATCACCGGCACGAGACTGTTCGGATATTTCAGGGATCGGGGTGGAGGTCATTCCGGCATCCTTGGTGACAGCGACTGTGCGTGCGGCGCCTTTTGGAACATCAGCGCGGCCCTGAGCTGTTTACCCATGTGCGAGCAGATAAATTGCGACCAGCGTGACCAAAAAATACGGAACCAGGACTGCGGCTCCGGCGTACTCTTTCGCCATCCGCTGACCGAAAAACAATCCTAAAATGGCTACTGCTGAAATGACTGCCCCGTAAAACGCGAGAGTCGAATCTCGCATGACCAGTACGAGCACGCAGCCAGCCGCGCTTAACGCACCGGCTGCGATTTCCAGAATTGTGATGCCAGTTAATAGCGCGGGAACGATGCCCGCTACTGGACTTTTTGCGAAATGTCCTTTCAGCCAGTCGAGGTTCCCGCGGCGATCGAGCAGTTTGTCGATTCCCGATTGAAGAAAAAGAATCGCCAGAAAAGCAGCGGCGAAAATCTTCATCAAATAAATCGCTTCGGCGTGTACATTTAAAGTTGCCATAACAGGCATCAGGTTAGCCGAATTTATACAGACTTGTCGATGGCCCGGAAGCGTGTGGGGCAAGAAAAACAGGGACGCAGTTACCTGCGTCCCTGTTTCGTAGAACTACGTGGCTATTACGAATTGCTATGGACCGACGTGAGCGTAATACGCAAAGTGCAGGTCGTTAGTGTCGGGGCCATCAAGATTGATCCAACCCTGGACCGTGCTGCCCAAACCTGCGCTGACCGTCACAGTGAGCGAGGCTTCACCACCTGCAGGTACCGTGATACTGCTCGGCACACTGATCGCTGGGTCACCTGTGCTTAACTCACCAGCGTTGTAGGCAAGCGGCACAGTTCCGCCGAATGTACTCGGTGTAAATTTCGTCACCGAAACGTCGAACGTCTGATCGCTGCCGGTTGGGTTGTGCAGTGTAATCGCGACTGGGGTTCCATGACCAACCGTTACCCGGCCGAAGCTCGCCGAAGCAGGATCCATCCACGTTGTCGCGTCCGCGGCTACCGAGAGGTTCTCGCGTCCAGCTCCCTGAGCTGTCGGACCGACATCGTGCGTCCCGGTAATCGCATCCTTAATTACCAGGTCGGCACGGTTCACCAACGCTGATTTAACTTGCGCCGGCGTCCAGTCGTTATGCAGTTGCAGCAACACGGCCGCTGACCCGGCAATGTGCGGTGTCGACATTGAAGTGCCCTGAAAGAACGCCCAACCCGAACCGTCACCCGGGCAACCTACCGGTTTACCCACGCACGTGATGGAACTTAGGACGTTCACACCGACTGACGTCACGTCAGGTTTAACGGCAAAGTCCACGTTCGTCGGGCCCTGGCCGCTAAAACCAGCTAGGATGTCCTCGTTCCCCGTCGGAACAAATTCGTCGAACGTGGCGCTTGCATCGGCGGTTGTTGCACCAGAACTTCGCAGCGCTGCACCGTCGTCGGCGCTGATCATGACCGCTGGCAGATCATCATCGAAACCGGCTGTTCTGCCCATCGCGATAGGATCTCCTGCGACATTATTAACCATTAGCACGCCCAAGGCGCCGGCCGCCTTGGCGTTCGCGACCTTCTGACTAAACGTGCATGATCCCCGGTTGATGATTGCCAGTTTACCCGACGCGCTTGGGTCAACACTGGCGCAGCCGTTGCTAACGGTATCGAAAAGGTCATACGACATGGCGGGAAGTGCCGGAAAATCGCCGACCGCTGCGCCGGCTAAACCCATGCCACCAGCTGGATAAGTAATCGGTTGCCCAACGAAATGTTGGTTTGTGCTCGCGGCAACTGTAATGACCTTGCGCGCGCGCCCCGGTGACTCAAGCGTGCCCTGACCGGGGCCGCTATTGCCCGCTGCCACGGCTACGACGACGCCTGCGTCCACCGCGTTGTCGAGTCCGATGGCAAGAAGATCGTTGTTGCCGTGATAGCTGCCACCCAGCGACAGGTTGAGAACGTCCATGCCGTCTTCAATCGCCGCGTCAACGGCGTTTAGAATGTCCTCATTGCGAGCGTTCAGGACGTTACCGGGAAAAACGTTGTAATTACCGAGCCACGCGCCCGGAGCAATGCCGGACATCTCATCGATCATAACGCCGTTCACAACGGCGTTGAGAGATTCATCGTAAATCCCCGCTGCAATTCCCGCAGTGTGTGTGCCGTGATCTTGGATGGCCTGGGCATCGAGACCCTGCTGCTGGGCCTTGTTGTAAAAAACCTTCGCAACAATGACTTTTGGTGAGACGTACTTGCAATCCTGATCCTGGTGGTGCGAATTGCTGTCCGCCGCATCGCACTTAGGAAATCCGGACGGATAGCTGAATCCCGTTGGACTAAAGAAAGGATGCGTGTCGTCGATACCCGTGTCGATATCGCCGATCTTGATGCCGTCACCGGCCAGGGCTCTGCCGCCAGCAGTAGCCCACGCTGGATCTGCGTTAATGATAAAATGGCTCTGGCTCAGGGTCGGGTGATAAAGCGCGTTGTATTCGGCACTCTGCACCATGGGTGCGGCTGCGATTGTCGCCAACGGCGTCCCATTGAGTTGAACGGCGACTGCGTTCAATGAAACATCGTACTCGCTGGTAACCTTTGCTCTGGGCGCATTTGCTCGGAGCCATCGTTTGAAATCGTTTCGTCCAGCATTCAACTGGGCGCGATACGATCTCACTGCGTTGCTATTGAAATCAATTTTTCTACCGTGTGCCGGCTTGGTACGAGGACTCGTACTTATGGGATCGCCTTTGAGTTGCACAACGGCACTCGAGCGATCCACATCGGGGCCGCGCGTGAAGGCGTCAGCGTTTGCGTTCGGTCGAGTGGTTGCTCGGTTACCGATGCCAAAAGCGATCATGCTCAAGGCGATCGAAGAGAATATCAGCGTCGTTGCCAGAATTTTTTTCATGTTTTTTGAATAATTAGAGTTTGTGACGTTTGGGCAATGTGAGTTGTTTGTCAATCATTTCCCATTCTCACGCGCCGTGCGCGCCAGTCGCAAAAAAGTAACAAAATTGTTACCCGCCATCCTGGATCCCGCGCATAGCGCGTGGCTGTCGGGCGCAATCTTTGTAGTATCCTCAATCGCCTTGCGCTACGGCCTCGGCGAAGGCGACCTCTCCGCGCTTCAAATCCAATTCCGCTTCGGCGGGCGTACCAAACACACGCGCTCGAGCATCGTCGAATTCGCCTTCCCAACGCGCGACCACCGTGGTTGCCAGGCAATTGCCAATCACATTCACGCAGGTGCGACCCATATCCATCAATTCGTCCACTCCAAAGATGATCGCTACTCCAATAGGACCCAGGCCGGATGGCAAAAAGCTGTTGAGAGTTCCGAGCAAAATAACCAGTGATGCGCGTGGAACGGCTGCCACGCCCTTGGAGGTCAACATGAGCGTGAGCATCATCACCACCTGTTGACCAAAACCCATGTGCCAACCAGTGGTCGTCTCGGCAGCTTGCGCCACGAACACCGACGCAAGCGCAAGGTAAAGCGTCGAGCCGTCGAGATTAAACGAATAACCTGTTGGCATAACGAATCCCACAATGTGGCGCGGCACACCGAGGCGCTCCATCGACTCCATCGCCTTCGGTAGCGCCGACTCGCTACTGGTAGTCGCGAATGCAAGCGTGGCTGGCTCGCGCACCGCCCGCACAAATTGCCGTAGTGGCACGCGCACAAGAAAAATCACCAGTCCAAAGACAAGTACAACAAAGATCACGAGAGCGAGGTAAAGCGACAGAATCAATTTACCCAGATTCAAAAGCACGCCTGGGCCCTGGGTGCCGATTGTGTGAGCCATCGCCGCGGCGACACCGATTGGCGCAAACATCATCACGTAGTTGGTAAATTTAAACATCACCTGCGAAAGGCTGTCCATCGCGCTGACAATAGGCTTTCCTTTTTCTCCAATCGCAGAGACCGCCAGCGCAAAAAGGACACTGAACGCGACGATCTGCAAAACATCGCCGCGCACCATCGCTTCGATCACGCTGGATGGGAATACATGCACGATGGTTTCGACCAACGTCTTCGGGTGACTTTGCTCGATTGTGTTGATTACATTGACGTTCGTGGCGGTGAGAGTCACACCCACGCCGGGCTTCGTGAAATTCACCACGGCCAATCCAATAAACAGCGCAGCCGTAGTGACGATTTCAAAATAGATCAGTGCCTTGATTCCCATTCGCCCCACTTTCCGCAGAGCACCGGCGCCGGCGATTCCCACTACGATTGTTGAGAACACCAGGGGCGCGATGATGGATTTGATCAGGTTGATGAAGATGTCACGCAGAAAATAAACTGCATTGCCCCAGTCGGGTCGCAGCCAGCCCACCAGTCCCCCGGCGACCAGTCCGATCATGATCTGTGTTGTCAACGAAGGCCGATACCAGAGGCGGCGCATTCGATGAGAGCTACTGGTAGTCATCGCTCGTTCTTAACACGAAACAGAATTTCCAAACAGCGTGTCCAGAAGCGCACCGCCCACGCTATCACAACTTTTCGCCGGGATTGTCAGCGCTCCCCTAAAACTAATCGATCATCCGCTCTTTGATGCCCTCATAGGCATCGATTCGGCGATCACGCAGAAACGGCCAATGCGTTCGGTGCTCATCGACGCGCGTCCAATCTACCTCCGCAATCACAATTTCTTCTCGATCGACCGAACCTTTCGCGATGATGACGCCGTCCGGCCCGCACACAAAGCTTTGGCCCCAAAATTCGATGCCATCCCCGCCGGCAGGCGCTTCGTGGCCGATGCGATTCGCTACCGCGACATAACAGCCGTTGGCAATGGCATGACTGCGCTGAATCGTTTCCCATGCCGAATGTTGCGCGGCACCGAACTTCTCCTTCTCGCTGGGATGCCAGCCGATCGCCGTCGGGTAAAAAATAATTTCCGCGCCGCGCAATGCGGTGAGACGCGCCGCTTCCGGATACCATTGGTCCCAGCAAACGCAGACGCCGATCCTGCCGTGCTTTGTTTGCCACGACTGAAATCCCAGGTCACCGGGAGCAAAATAAAATTTTTCGTGGTAAAGCGGATCATCGGGAATATGCATCTTGCGATATTTGCCAAGCAATTTTCCATCTGTGCCGATGATGGCTGCGGTATTGTGGTAGACTCCGGCACCGCGCTTCTCGAAAAGCGACGCAACAATGACAATGCCGGTTTCCCGCGCCACGTCTCCAAGCGTGGCTGTTGATTTTCCAGGAATTTCCTCGGCAAGATCGAAATTCTTATGATCCTCAGTCTGACAAAAGTATTGGGACCGGAAAAGTTCCGGCAGGCAGACAATTTGGACGCCTTGTTTTGCAGCATCGCGAATGAACTCAGTGGCACGGACGAAATTCTTCTCCGGCTCTGGGCCGCAGCGCATCTGGACTAATCCAATTTTTGTCATGTCGAGCGAAGTCGAGACATCTCTCGATTTTCCAAAAACAGCAAGAGATTTGATTCGCTCACTTCCCGTTCGCTCAGCCTTCGGCCTTTCCGTCTACGTTGCCACTTCCCCAGCCGCTCCGTTCTCGACCGCGCTGGGAATGAAAAACAGGTGGACCTGTCTCTACTTCACCGAGTCGATCGGCACGATTTTCACGCTCTCAATCACCACGCGTTTAGTTGGCTGGCTCATCTCACCCGCGGTGTTTCTGGTGACGGGTGTATCACCAATTTTCTGCAGCACGTCGTCCCCCTTAATCAATTTACCAAACGTGGTGTATTGATGGTCGAGCCGGTGCACCGGGGCGAGGCAGATGAAAAACTGCGAACCGGCAGAATCCGGATCCGGCCCGCGCGCCATCGAAATCACGCCCCGATCATGACTATGGTCGTTGAACTCGGCTTTGATGTTGTAACCCGGCCCGCCTTCTCCGTAGCTGTTCTCCTTTGCCGGATCTTTTGAATTCGGATCGCCGCCTTGAATCATGAATCCTTTGACGATGCGGTGGAAAATTGTCCCGTCGTAAAAGCCCTGTCGCGCCAGTTTCTTGAAGTTGTCCACGGTGTTTGGCGCGGCGTCGGTCCAGAACTGCACTACCATGTCGCCTTCGCTCGTTTTGATTACAGCAACTTCGTTTGATGAATTCATGGGAGTTTTGTCCTCTTTTTTTTCGTCGGCGGCAAAAACTGCCGAACTCAATATTACAACGGTGAGCAGTAACGATTTCATAGGGATTGGAAATGGCGAATGGTTATTTGGGTTTGGTGGTTCACAAATGATACTCCTGCAGACTGCGTACCTGGACTTTTCGTTTTTGCAGTGAGCGAATGCCATTGGCACTGGCCAATGCCGCGCGCACCGTCGTCATAATTGGAATTTTTGCCGCGAGCGCTGCATTGCGGATGACGACTTCGTGTTCGCGCGGAATTTTCCCGCTGGGCGTGTTAATGATGAAATCGATGTCACCATTCTTGATACGGTCCAGCACGTTCGGGCGACCCTCGTGAATTTTGAAAACTTTGGTCACCTTGATCTTCGCGTTCATCAGTGTTTCTGCCGTTCCACCGGTGGAAACAATCTCAAAACCGAGTTTGAGAAATTCACGAGCCACCGGGATGATCGCTTCCTTGTCGGCGTCTTTGACGCTGATGAAAACTCTTCCGCCCTTTGGCAACGGCGGCGGTGCTGCCATTTGCGATTTGGCATACGCAAGGCCCAGGTCGACATCCATTCCCATTACTTCGCCGGTCGATTTCATCTCCGGGCCAAGTGAAATATCCAGGCCTTCGTAACGTAGAAACGGAAACACCGCTTCTTTCACGGAAAAATGCTTCGGAACGATCTCTTTCGTAAATCCCAGTTCGCGTAGTGATTTTCCAGTCATTACCTTGGCGGCCATCTTCGCCAGAGGCACGCCGATTGCTTTGCTGACGAACGGAACGGTGCGCGAGGCGCGCGGATTCACTTCCAAAACGTAAACTTCGTCCTCCTTCACGGCGAACTGCACGTTCATCAGGCCGCGCACGTTTAGTTCGTGTGCCATTGCCTTGGTCGCAAAGGTAATCTCGTCGAGAACTTTTTGCGATAAGGAGAACGTTGGGATGACACAGGCGCTGTCACCGCTGTGAATACCCGCTTCCTCGATGTGCTCCATGATTGCCCCGATGACAGTCATTTCGCCATCGGAAATGCAATCGACATCGACTTCAACGGCATCTTCGAGGAAACGATCGATGAGCACTGGCCGATCGGGCGTTACTTCCGTTGCGTTTGCCATGTAACGTCCGAGATCTGTCTCGGTATAAACAAGCTCCATCGCGCGGCCTCCGAGAACGAAACTCGGCCTAACGAGCACGGGGTAGCCGATTTTTTGCGCTATCGCGACCGCCTCTTTCTCGCTGGTCGCGGATCCATTGGGAGTCTGCCGCAAGCCAAGTTTGTCCAGCATCGCCGCGAATAATTTTCGGTCTTCCGCGGTTTCGATGCTTTCGGGTTGCGTCCCGAGAATGGGAACGCCGGCCGCCTTTAGCCCGCTGGCGAGATTCAGCGGTGTTTGTCCGCCAAACTGAACGAAAACGCCCTCCGGTTTTTCCTGGTCGTGGATGTTAAGGACGTCCTCGAGAGTCAGCGGTTCGAAATAAAGTCTGTCGCTGGTGTCGTAGTCGGTGGAAACGGTTTCCGGATTCGAGTTGACCATGATGGTTTCAAAACCGACCTCGCGCAGGGCGAACGCTGCATGCACGCAGCAGTAATCGAATTCAATTCCCTGCCCGATTCGATTTGGCCCGCCACCGAGGATCATGATTTTGCGTTTGTCACTCTCGCGACGCTCGTTTTCGTCGCCATAGGTCGAATAATAATAGGGCGTGTACGCTTCAAACTCGGCCGCGCAGGTATCCACGAGACGATAAGTGGGAGTGATCCCTTCGGCGTTTCTCTCGGATCGAATTGCGCTCTCCGCAGCGCTTCGGGCAACCGCCAATTGTCGGTCCGAGAAACCCAACTTCTTGGCGTGTGAAAACGTCTTTGTTTTCAGACATTCCGTTTCAGCCACGAGTTTCTCGATGTTTCGCAAAAACCAACGGTCGATCCTGGTGAGCTCGTAGACGTCATCGATCGACGCGCCTTTTTGAAACGCCTGCGCGATGTAGAAAATTCGTTCGGCATTTGGGATCGCCAGTTTCAGCCGGAGCGTTTCGGCATCGACATCTCTGTCTGCTCCGTCACCTAGCAGACCGAAGCGCTTGATCTCAAGGCTCCGCAGCGCCTTTTGCATTGCTTCCTTGAATGTTCGTCCGATGGCCATCGCTTCGCCGACGCTTTTCATGCGCGTGGTAAGCGTCGCGTCTGCCTGCGGAAATTTTTCGAACGTAAAGCGCG
>JBLMXD010000045.1:0-4019 GCA_050257575.1 Alphaproteobacteria bacterium
CGCTCGCAGCCGGGGACGCCCATGAGCGAATTGGATGGCGGCGTTGAAAATCGCGTGATCCCTTTCGGACGGTTCGTCATAATGCCGGCGCCGGTTTCCGCGCCTGACCAGCACGACATGCGGAAACGTCATCGCCAGCAAACCCTCCTCACCGCGAGTCACTCCGAACCCGCTGCCTTTCACGCCAGCAAATGGCACGCGGGGATCGGCTGTTGGAACGATGACATCGTTGATGGTAACAAATCCGGTCTTGATTAACGTCGCCAGACGGCGGGCCCTCTGGATGTTGCGAGAAAAAATTGAAGCGCCAAGGCCGTATTCGTTAGCCTCAACGGCGTGCAACGCTCCATTGATGTCACGAACCTTTTGAACTGGAATGTCGCGCAATCCGGCTGCCGAGATACGCGTGATCAATTCGTTGGCGACGGGCTCTTCAACAATGATTCGCCTCGGCGCAATGCAGGTCGCGCCATTGTTGAGTCGTCTTCCAAATTCGAGCGCGCGTACCACGAGCCCGATGTCGGCGTCCGCTAGCACAACGACTGCGTCTTCACCGGAGAGTTCCATGATCGCCGGCGTATTGCCGGGAGCGAGTTTCGCGAGAACGGCACGTCCGTTTGCGGATGATCCCGTGAACACAACTTTGTCCACCCCAGCTCGAATGGCCCGATCGACCGCTTCTTCCGTTTCAGGCAATTCAACCAGCAACGATCTATCAAGACCCGCCTCTTCAGCGATCTCGACGAACGCCGAGCAAACAAAACGCGTGTCGGGTGCGGGCTTGATCAGAACCGCGTTGCCGGCGACCAGCGCGTGAAGCGCCTGGACCATCGGAAGGAACAACGGATAATTTCGCGGTCCAATAACTAAAACCACGCCCAGCGGTGCGCGTTGAATTTCGAAGGTCGACCCTGCCAGCCAAAACGGCCGGGCATAACGCCCAAATCGCCGCGGTGCCAGAATTCTAGGCGCATTTCGAGACAGCCATTTGCAGGCATCAGCAAGGGGCAAAACTTCCGAGACCAACTTTTCCGACAGCGGACGGTTATCGACAGTACTCGCCGCCGCGGCCAGCGCACGGGCGCGCTCAGCGATCAAGAGCCGCAAACGTTTGAGGACTTTCGATCGATCATGGATGCTCCGTTGCGCCCAGCGCGATTGCGCGCTCCAAACTTCCGAAATGTTGATGATTGGTTCATCGAATTGTTCGATCGTGGCGTGCATTACACGGCCTCCAATCTTAAGGAAGTTGCATCGGCTGCCGGCGCGACAGACTTTGGCGCAAGCTTGAGATCTTTCAGCAGCAACTCCGAGCTTATCCGGGCCGATTCGAAGATTACCGGCAAACCGCTGCCGGGATGGGTCCCGCCGCCGACGAGGTAAACGTTTTCGAGATCTTCGAACCGGTTACGCGGCCGCAGATGAAGCATCTGGTCGAGAGAGTGTGCCAGATTGAACGTCGCGCCGCGGTGAATCTCATAACGGATATCCCAGTCTGCCGGTGTCACCACGCGCTCGAATCGGATCCGACGTTCGACATCCGTGAAACCGGCCTTGGCGATTTGCCGCAACAGCAGCGCGCGGAAACGGTCGCGCTCGCGTTTCCAATCGACATTGGAATGTTGATGCGTAACCGGCGCAAGAACATACAGCGTGCTCTTCCCGTTTGGCGCGAGAGTGGCATCGGTTACGCATGCGTTCTGGACGTAGAACGAAGGATCGTCCGAGAGGACATGCCGATCTTCGATCTCTTCCAGGTTTCGCTCGTAATCTTCGGCAATATAAATGTTATGATGAGGCAGATCGAACCGGCCCTCGATTCCTAGATACATCATGAAGGTCGAGCACGAAAATTTCTTGCTCGCGATCTTGCCATCGGTCCAGCGCCGGCGAAGGCGATCGGGGACAAGCCGTGACATGGCTCTTGCAAAATCGGCGTTAACGACGACGCGGCCAGCGTGCTCGACACCATTTTTCGTTCGAACCCCGACCGCCCTGCGTTTTTCAAACAGGATTTCCTCTACCGGTTCATCGAGCGCGATTTTGACTCCAAGATTGCGCGCTACCCGGGCCAATGCATCGGTGACCGACGAGCAGCCGCCGATTGGATGAAAAACGCCGTGCTCGTACTCGATGAAGGAGAGAATGGAAAACAAACTCGGGCATCGAAACGGCGACATGCCGAGGTATTTGGATTGAAAGGAGAAGGCGAGGCGAATGCGCTCGTCGTGAAAGAAGCGTTTTAAATACGTGTCAATGGACTGGTGAGGCCGGAGCATCGGCAGCATCTTGAGCAGGCGCGGCTTGAACAAATCGCGCCAGCTAAGAAATGGGTTTTCCAGACAGGGCTCCATGCGCTGCAGCTTGGTCCGATTCTCTCGGAGGAAACGCGTGAACCCGCCGACATCGTTAGGCGCTAGAGCACCGATCTGGCGTTCCATTTGCTGCACGTCTGGGGTAGCCAGCAATTCTCCTCCCGCGCCAAAGATGATCCGGTATTGCGGATCGAGACGCACCATGTCGAGCTGCGCGCTTAACGAAGTCCCAGCAGAAACGAAAATTTCGTTAAGCACGCGCGGGTAAAGGAAAAACGTCGGACCGAGATCGAATTTGAAACCGTTTGATTCGATCGACGACGTTCGTCCGCCGATCTTCGGCAACCGCTCGATCACTTTTACCCGGAGTCCGGCTCGGGCCAGAAGCACGGCTGAGGCAAGGCCGCCCGGCCCGGCTCCGATAATCAACACGTCGTTCATTACGAGGCTAGAATTTCGTTTTCACCCCACAGGCTCGCAGGGCGCACCAGCCGCGCGTGGCTTCGAACGCAAGAAAGCCGGAAGCCAGAGCAAAGCCGGTCGCTAGGATGACGGATTTTGGCCAGCTCACGGCGGCTGCGACTGCCATCACAGTGGCGGTGGCGCCACGCAGGACGCGGCCGCGAGTTTCGAGGTTGGGCGTAAATCGGCGAAATGAGTTTTTCATTGTCATGAAGGCGGGTTGTAGGGTTCCTGACGGCTCACCAGATCGGGGCTGTGCCGGTCCTGCGGTTCGGTGAGAATAGAAAGCAACTGCCGGGACAAAGGCTTTTCTTTCTCTGCGCCCTCCCCGTGTCGTGTTTGAGAGCGATTCATCTCGGAGGCCATCAAAAGCCCCTTGATGACCACTCCTGTGATCAGAAGCCCGAAGCAGAATATCGGAAAAATGTAATTAACCATTGGCGCCTCTTCCCGTTTTGCCGAGCGCGTTGGTTAAAAGCACGACCCTGACGCCGACCCAGAGGATGAGAATGCTGGGAACCCAGAGACCGACGAAGACGCCGTAATCGCGGTTAACCAGGAACCAGAGGACAACGCTAACCAGCAGACTTGCCGTGGAGGCAACGAGGAATGGACGATCAATTTTATGAAACATATGTTTTCCTTTCATGTGCTTCTAAGATTTGTATAACATATTACATAGTTGTCAATGTTTTGTTTATTTTTTTTGGAAGGGGATTTCTTGACGTAATTCGACGAAGAGGTCGGAGATTCGTCCGATTTTATTTGCGCTTGTATGAATTCTGTCTAAGTTCTGTTCGCAAGTGAAACTTATGGCTTCGCCGCATCACTCCATCAAAACCGCCGCCACACTTACCGGTCTGTCCCAGCACCTCATTCGAATTTGGGAAAAGCGTTACCGCGCCGTCGAGCCAGCCAGAACGGCGACCAACAGGCGTCTTTATTCGGATGCCGATATTCACCGGCTCAATTTATTGCGTGAAGCGACCAGGTCGGGTCACAACATCGGAAATGTCGCCCGTCTGCCGCTGGCGCGGCTGAAATCGTTAGTTGCCAAGGCCGACTCGATTTATCCAGATCAGAAACGAGACCGAGACGGATTATCGCCGGCGCAATCCTTGCACGATGAATGCATCGGCGCGATCAAAGCATTCGATTCCTGGCGTCTCGAGAGCATCTGGGAAAGAGCCATTGTCGCACTCGGTCATCAGGGGATGTTGCGATTGGTGATCGCTCCATTGG
>JBLMXD010000046.1:0-4933 GCA_050257575.1 Alphaproteobacteria bacterium
CCCGCCACCCGAATGCTTACGAATTCGCCGCAAACCACTTCAAAACTGGAAGGACCGCTAGTGAAGCAGTTCTCCGTGTTCCTGCCGAACAAGGTCGGAGCCATGCTGGAGATAGTGAAGCTGCTCAGCACGCATCAGACACATGTGGTTGCGCTCAGTGTCTCGGAATCGACGGACTCAGCGATTGCCCGGATCATCTCGAGCGACCCGCAACGGGTGGAGAAATTATTTCGGGAGAACAATGTCGCTTTTGGAGTTAGCCAGGTCGTGGTGGTGGAGATGCGGGAAGTTGCGACACAACTGGTCAAACTACTCGCAGCGTTGGTAATGGGAGAGGTCAACGTTCACTTCGCTTATCCGCTGCTGATTCGTCCGCGCGGCTTTTCCGCGATCGCCTTGCACGTGGACGATACGGACTGCGCATCGTCAGTGCTTACTGGTGAAGGATTCAAATTGCTGGGCCAGGATGATATTTCGCGATAAGCGATGAGCTATTGTGCAGTTCTAACTTTTTAGCGTTTCAACGGTCAAATATTCCGCAGATTGTTGACAGGCTAGCAACAGCGCGCTTAGAGAACTGGGTCAATCTTGCCTATGCGGACACTTATTTCACGGCCCATTCAAATCGATCCTAACTTCCACGTAGCGCTGGGCCTCATTGTAACTATCGGGGTAGCGGAGATCTTTTTTGCAACATCGTATTATGTCGGCCGGGCGCGCGCGAATCGCGTTTCCATGCAGGCGGTCGCGGCGGCGATTCCGCATCCTCCGGCAGTGTCCCAGGCCGCAGCATCCCCCGCGGCGCCAGCGGCAGTTCGGCCAAGCATTCCTCCCGCAGCCGCGGTTGTTTCACCTGCTCAGTCACTCGTCGATCAGTTGCTCCGGGAGGGAAAAGAATTGAGGGACCGCGGCGATACAACAAACGCGCTGGCGCGATTTCAGGAAGCTTCGGACAGCGAACCGGACAACACCAACGTTCTTCAAGAAATGGCGCAGACATACGAGTCCATGCAATTGTTTGATCGCGCGAATGATACCTGGCGGAGAATCAAGCAAATCAGCGCCCCGGATAGCGCGACATATGCGCTGGCGGATCAGCGATTGAAGGTCGGAGTCCCGGCTGCGGTGCCGCCCGAGCCGGCGAGCGCTAATCCGGAGGATGATAATGAGCAACACAAAGATATCGGGGGAAATCCCGCTGGTCCGATCATGGGGATCTCTGAAATCAAAACAAAGGAGACGCCCGACCCGGAAGCAGAAACGAATCTGGCGCTCGAGATCGGGATAAAGAAACAGTCCAGCGCCGCCATCGATCATGACAAGGTGAAAATCATGGTGTTCCTCTACGACATCGTGAACAACAAGGACATTAAACTGACTGATGCGGAAGTGAGTAATGAATGGCTGACGCCGAAACACGATTGGTCAGGCACAAATCCGGAGGTGCTTCTCGTACGTTATGTGCGGCCAAAAACTGGCGGCGCTTTGTCCGAATCGTCGCTTTCGGAAGCGGCGGCAAAAGTTCGGCCAGGCCAGAAGAATCGCAGCTCGAAAGGTTCTGCCGACACTGGGCAACGAAAATATCTCGGCTACATCGTACGGGTGTACTACGGCGACGATTTACAGGCTGTACAGGCCGAACCTTCGCGGCTATTGCAACAGTTTCCTTCTTTAGAAAGTCCGGCCGGCCGATGATGCGATCGCTTCGAGACACTGCTGTCTGCGTACGAACTGGATGGAGTCTCGCAAGGGGTATTGCGAAACATAGTCTTCCGGGTTTGTTTTTTTTTGTTCTTGTCGCAGGGGCAAACGCGCAAATTCAGGTGGAGCTGAAATTCAAGCGGTTGCAGTACATCGCCTATGAACCAGTGGTGGCAGATGTCGCCATCACAAATCTGGCGGGACGCGATATCGACCTTCACGACGCCAACGGTCAACCCTGGCTGGGATTCGAGATTACCGACAGTCAGGACCAACCGCTTGCCCCCCTTGGCACGGCAGGTCGCGAACCGCCATTGAAAATTGCAGCTGGACAGAGGGTCACACGTCAGATCGATCTCACCCCGCTTTATCCGGTCCAGGAGTTCGGCGCTTATCACGTGCGGACGAATGTTTACTTCGGGGACCTGGGAAAATTCTTCTACTCTCCAGCCCGCGTTTTCGAAGTCACCGACGCTCGACCGATCTGGCAGCAAACAGTTGGAATTCCGGACGGCGTTGCTGGGTCCGGCAACGTGCGCACATATTCATTAATGACGAATCGTTTTCCAGATCACACCTCTTTGTATGTGCGGGTGCAGGACAAGGATACCGGCGTCGTTTATGCCACCTACTCGTTAGGTCGAACCATCGCTTTCGAGCAACCACAGACGGAGATCGATCGCGCCAATCAATTACACGTTTTGCATTGCGCAGCGCCGCGCACCTGGTCGTATTCCCGCATCGGCTTAAACGGCGAGCTACTGGAACACTCGTCGTTCATGGAAACCAGAACCCGGCCGCGCCTGGTTCATTCCGGCAACGGCGAAATAGCCGTGCGTGGTGGCACAATCGAAGCGCCAGCGCAAAGCTCGCGTAGCAAGGCTCCAAAACTCTCCGACCGGCCGCCCGGGGCGCCCACGAACGACAGGTGATGAGCACGAGTTCCTGCCAGGTGGCTTTGGCCGCCGTCGCTTTGCTGCTCGCAATTCTACCGGATAGTTCCCGTGCTGCGAGGAGCAGCCGCAGCTCCGGCGGGGACGGCTCATCGATAACCGTAGTGATCGACGCCGGACACGGAGGCCATGATCGCGGTGGGATTCCCGGGCAAAGAGTCGCCGAAAAAGAAATGACCCTGGATGTGGCACGGCGCCTGGCAAAAGTTCTCTCGTCCGGAGGTTATCGCGTGGTGATGACGCGGGACAGCGACGTCTTCGTCTCGTTGGGAGCGCGAGTGGCAATAGCCAACTCATATCGGAACGCGATCTTCGTCTGCATTCATTTTAATGCCACGGGACGTCGTGGTGCGAGCGGCATAGAAACATATTTTTATGATCACGACAGCCTGCCGCTCGCCTCGGCAATTCATTATTATGTCGCCGGAGGTGCCCCGTCGGACAACCGCGGAGTACGTCGCCGTGGTTACTATGTCTTGCGGAAGACGAGAATTCCGGCAGTGCTCGTGGAATGCGGATTCCTGACCAATCCCACGGAAGCGGCGTACGCCCAGAGCTCTTCCTACCGTCAAAAACTCGCAGAAGAGATTGCTGCCGGAATTTACAAACGTAATTCCGTCACCAGAACCTCAACGCGTGTGGCAACTGCCGAGAGCGTCCCGCTGCAGCCGTATATTGACCAAACCAAGGTATCGAGATCTTCACATAGGCACTCGAAGCGTTCACACACGAGAAGCGCCCGAAAAAAGAAAAACTCCTCGAAACGGTCAAGCTCAAAGAAACGCACGAAGTCGTCAGATCAGGAGGGTTGATTGGACTTGCCAATTTTAACGTCGGCGCAGATGCGAGCCGTCGAAGAGGCTGCGTTTGCCACCGGCGTCGAAGTCGAAGCGCTGATGAACCAGGCTGGAGCGGAAGTCGCCCGGTCCGTTACAAAATTTTTTCCGAAGCCCGGTCGCTGCATCGTATTCGCTGGCAAGGGACATAACGCGGGGGACGCATTATTTGCGGCGCAATGTCTGGCAACGCGCGGATGGAAAATCGAAGTGCTGCTTGCCTTCAAGGAAGCTGACTGCAGCGACCTCACGCGCAAGAAGCTCGCTGATTTGCAGAACACGGCGACCCGAATGCCCGGTTGGACAGATGAAGCACCACACGACATCGGCGTCACCGTTCTGGAACTCCTGGCTTACTCGGCCGAACAATTGGTGTTCGCACAGGAAAAGATCGCGGCGGAGACCTATCTCGCCAGCGCTGCTCCTGTTATAATTCTCGACGGTTTGCTCGGCGTCGGTGGAAAGCCACCGTTGCGCGAACCAATACGCACTGCCTGTCGCGCGATTAATCGATTGCGAAAAACAAAGAGCGCTTATGTCTTCGCGGTCGATCTTCCGACCGGACTCGACACTGATTCAGGCAAGACGGACCGCGACTGCGTAGTCGCGGATTTTACCGTGACAATCGGGTTTGCAAAACCCGGTTTGCTGGTCGACGGCGCGACGAATTATGTCGGCAGACTTGAGGTTGCACCGCTGGATGAATTACGGGCGCCCGAAAAGAAACCAAAGGAAATTATTGCCAGCCCGGCGGTTTTCGGCGGCCTGCTTTCCCGACGCAAATACAACTCCTACAAGAACCAGTTTGGTCGCATCGGCATCGTAGCCGGTTCGAAAGGATTCATCGGGGCGGCGTTGATGACATCGCAGGGGGCACTGAGGGCCGGCGCAGGTCTGGTGGAAGTTTTCGTTTTGGAAGAAATCTACGAGATCGTTGTCGGCGCAGCGTTTATGGAAGTAATGGTAAAACCGATCGCGTCGTACCGTGACTTGCTCAAAGAAAAGCCGGACGTTTGGGCTGTTGGCCCCGGTCTGGGGAAATCGCACGCAACCGAAATCCTCGAGCTCGTTGAAAAGGCAAGGCAACCGATGGTGCTTGACGCCGACGGACTCAACATTGTCTCCGAAGAAGTCTCGATACTGAAACGTAGCAAAGGTGAACGGCTCCTCACGCCACACCCGGGTGAAATGAAACGGCTTTTTCCGCGAGAAAAGGATTCGCGGGCCAAAACCGCGACACAATTTTGCCGTCGTTTTCCAGTAACGCTGTTGCTTAAAGGCAGCCGCACCATTGTAGCTCAAAGCGGGCGTCCGCTGAGCTACAACACGACCGGCAATCCCGGAATGGCGAGCGGAGGAATGGGTGATGTTCTTACCGGGGTATGCGCCGGTCTGCTCGGACAAGGCCTTTCGCTCTACGATGCCGCGCGAATCGGTGCGTGG
>JBLMXD010000047.1:0-3144 GCA_050257575.1 Alphaproteobacteria bacterium
CTGATGCCGAAATTTTCGATGAACCGCAAGTTCCAGTTGCCGAAGCGAACGTTCAACCTGGATCTGAATTTGAGCCCGCTGTACCCGCCCAGCCTGTCTTTCCTCAAACAACCATACCTGCAACCATGCCAGAAAGTACCCGAACTACACCCGTTCCGATAGCCAAAGCCCCGGCACCGCCGATGGCTAAACCGCAACCGCAACCGCAACCACCGACGCCAGTATCTGCCGCGGGGATGCAAACCTCTGTGCAGCTGACTTTCTCGTTCGAGATAGCAGCCATGCAGTTAACGCCCAGTTTCAAAATGGGAGTTTTGAAGGTCCGCCCCTTGTCGAAACTCGTCACGATGCGCTTGCCTTCGCCTCAGCGTGCGCAATCTGCCCTGAATTTGCAGGTTGCATTTGAGATCGTGAAAATCCAGCCAGTTACAGGTGCCCTCGGTACCGTTCGCGTTGTGCCATCCCAGCAACAGCGGCCAGCCATGGGCGGTATGCCATCTTTTGCAGTCGCTGGATTGCAGGTTGTGCCGAACTCTGAAACGGCGCCGGTGCAGCTTACTCCCTCCCCGCAGGGACGCGCATCGGTGTTTATCACAGTGCCGTTTCAGATCAGCACGCTTGAGTTTTCGCCATCCCTTGAAATCGGGTCGGTGACTTTGAACTCGAATTCAAAGCAGGTCATCGTTCAGTTGCCCGGTGCCGGACCTGGTCCGGCTGAAGGCGCGCCAATGTTCGAGATCGCGAATCTTGAGCTTAATGAAGGCGGCGAGATTGCTATGATGCAACTCAACCTTCTTGGCGGACCGAAGCGCGCGTAGCAGACGCGAGCCGATCAGCCTGCCTGGCCAACAGATTAACGCCAGTTTAGCGTCCGGAGTTGCTTCGGCAGAAATTTGCCGTCTTTGCGGAGCAATTTGCCGTCGAAATAGATTTCGCCACCGCCGTAATCGGGGCGCTGGATGCTGACCATATCCCAGTGAACCTGACTTCGGTTCCCATTATCAGCTTCTTCGTAAGCTTGTCCCGGGGTGAAATGGAATGACCCGGCGATTTTTTCGTCGAACAAGATATCGCGCATCGGCTGGAACACTCGCGGATTAAAGCCCAGCGAAAATTCGCCGATGTAGCGCGCGCCAGGATCTGAATTGAGAATATTGTTCAGTTTTTCGCTCTCATTTGCCGTAGCATCGACAATCTTCCCCTGCTTGAATTCAAGCCGGACACTGTCGAAAGCCGTGCCTTGATAAATGCTCGGCGCATTGAAAGTGATCAGACCTTCTACGGAATTTTTGACCGGGGCGGTAAAAACCTCGCCATCGGGAATGTTGCGATCCCCGCCACAGATCACGGCCGGAATCGCCTTGATGCTGAAACTCAGATTGGTGCCGGGACCTTTGATTTCGACGCGATCAGTTCTTTCCATCAATCCTTTAAGCGCCTTCATGCCGGGCAGCAGTTTGCGATAATCCAGCGTGCAGACGTCGAAATAGAAATCTTCAAACGCTTCCGTGCTCATTCCGGCAAGCTGAGCCATGGACGGCGTGGGCCAGCGCAGGACCACCCACTTGGTCTTTTTGACACGTTGATCTTGCACCGGGCGCATTTTTCTGCCGATCAACTGCATCTTATCTGCGGGCACATCCGACAATTCGGTAATGTTGTGACTGCCGCGCACCGCGATATACGCATTCATCTGTTTCATGCGTGCCAGTTCGTGGCTTGCCATGAGATTGAGCTGTCGATCCGACGCCTCAAGCGCCAGGGCACGGTTTACGCGCGTGCTATAAACCTGTGCAAGCGGAATGCCTCCCGCGTTCCTAACCGCACGTACCAGGGCCACGATCATTTCATCAGGAACATCGAACCCTTCGATCAGGACGGTTTCCTTTCGCTTCAGGCGAACGGAATATTCCACCAGGAGTTTCGCGAGTTTGTCGAAGCGCTCGTCGTGCATAGTCGCTTATCATTCCACCAGTCGAGCGCGATGCAACTGAAGCCGATTCTGCCTTGGAAGCGCCGCGTGGTGCTGAATAAGTATCCAGGAATTGGCTCTCACATGTTAATGGCTGCAGCCATTACGCCTGCAAAACGAGTTTTGCCGCGAACGCTCCATCAAACCCATCCCGGAAAGGCAGCGACACTCTTTCCGCATCGCGGCATAGGCCCGGCACCTTCGCAACCAGACGGTCAATGACCTTTCCGTTTTCTTCCGGTTCCAGGCTGCATGTGCTGTAAACGAGGTCACCACCGGGTTTCATCAAAGAAACCACAGCGCGCGCGATCATGAATTGTTCGCTAGGCATTCGGCTGAGATCTTCCGGCTGCAGCCGCCACCGCACGTCAACGCGGCGTCGTATGACTCCCGTATTCGTGCAAGGCACGTCTATGAGAACTCGATCGAATGGCGCGATCGATGCAATTTCTATCGGTAGATGATGATGCTGCGTCCAATCATGGCGGATAGGACGCACAATTGTGGCGCCGAGTCGTGAGAGATTATCTTTCAGCATCTGAAGTCGTTTAGGGTCGCGGTCGCAGGCAATGACTGTTCCTCGATTCTGCATTAACTGAGCCAGGTAGCTCGTTTTGCCGCCTGGCGCCGCGCATGCGTCGAGGATTTTTTCTCCCGGTTTTGGAGCGAGAAGCTCACACGCAAGCCGTGTGCTCGGATCCTGAATGTAGCAATGACCCGCATCGAGAGCAGATGCTGGCAAAGCGGTGAGCTTTACAAAATCGGGATTATTCCGCAGCGGACGTGAGTCCGGATAGAGCTTTAGAAAGGCATTTGGATCGATTCTAATTCGATTAATCCGGCCATAGATCGGGGCAGGGTAGTTGTCCCAATTGCAAAGCTCTTTCGCGTGCTCGCCACCAAAATGCTGCTGCCAGCGTTCGACCAAGAATTGTGGATGAGACGTTCGAACAAAGAGCGGCTGCTCATTGGCTTGTGCAAGCAACTCGCTTCGATGCCGAGTGGCGGCACGTAGTACGCCGTTTACGACCGGTCGCTGTTTTCTCGGCGCGAGCGACACTGTCTCATGGACTGCTGCGTGTTCAGGCGTTTTGAGCAGAAAAAGCTGGTACAAACCCAGTCGCAAAATTTGCCGGACATTCCTCTCGACGTGGGAAGGCCGAAGGCAACCG
>JBLMXD010000048.1:0-2728 GCA_050257575.1 Alphaproteobacteria bacterium
ACGAACTCGCCGGTTTTCGTCAGCACCAGTGGATTAATTTCGAGCGAACGCGCGTCGACGCTTCGCGCTGCAGCGAATAATTTTCGGATCGAATCGGCGAGTTGCTTCGCCTGTTCAACCGAAAGCCCGCACGAGCCCACAGCCTCTTTCACATCCGAATCCTGCGGTCCGCCGTTCACATCGCACGGAATCCGCCGCGTAGAAGCGGCGCGCTCTTCAATCCCTGTGCCGCCGCCGGCTGCGAAAATAATCACTGGTGCACGTGCCGCGTCATCGATGGCGAACGAGAGAAAAAACTCCCGATCAATGTCGATCTTCTCTTCCGCCAGCACGGCTTCGACGGGAAACTGTCCCACTTTCATTGCCAACATCCGCCTGGCATGCTCCCGCACCTCTTCCGGTTTTTTAGCAAAGGCAACTCCGCCGATACCCGCGCGACCAGTGGTCCACGCCTGGATCTTCACGACAACATCACCGCCAAGTTCCTTCGCTGCTGTGACAGCTTCTTCCGCATTTAATGCGGCCCGGCCGCGCGGGGTTTTGAACCCGTTAGCGGCCAGAATGGCCTTTCCCTGATACTCGTGTAGGCGTGCCATGAGTGTTGAGGGTAGCGAAATTTTCCGGTAGCGCACGCTCAACAAGCGGCGGCTTGGGCAGCCGTCCATTCAATCTTGAACGGCTTACGCCCTTACTCATTTGGATCTGCCCTATCCACCTACGGCCTGGTAATGACCGAGGCCGCGTTGCCACATAAATCGCGCCCACATCCATGTCAGCAGCAACCACCCGGACTGGATCGCCAGCGCTTGCACAAGGTCCGGACCTTTCAATCTGCCAAGAAAAATCGCGACCGGGCAAAACAACTCGTAATAAAATGGCAGCCATTTCATCACCGCCTGAACTGCGGCCGGCATGATGTCGATTGGGAACATTTGGCCACCTAGGAAATATTCGAAAGAATAAACGATGAACACGATCGTTGAGATTTCCAAAATCCAGAACGCAAACATCGCCAGGCTGTAGGTAATGAAGAATTGGATGAACGCCGACATTACGATGGAAATTGCCGTCAAACCGTAGGTCAGGGGATCGTCCGGCAGCACGATATATTCCCGAAAATAGACAAAGATCAGCGCAATCGGCGGCAACGTGACGAGGCTGTAAACGAGACGGCCACTCAAAAAAATACTCGTTCGGTAGGCGAGATAACTCATCGGCTTCGTAAGCAGCGCATTGATCTGGCCTTCGCGGATGTCGGCGGCGATTTGCCATTCGTCCTCCGCAGGAAGGACGAGGTTACTGATCAGAATGGTGAGCAAATAGTAATAAATCATGGAGCCATAGTCGTAGCCGTGCAGACTGCCTCCACGCTCCTTGAATACTGCAGCCCAGAGAAACACCGTGCCCGCCAGCGGGATCAACCCGAACAGCGCGCGCAGAAAATAGTTCCACCGGTACACGAATGTGTTCTGCACCCCGATGTTAAAAACCGAAGCGTACTTCGTGATTCTGCTCGTGCTCATGCTCCTAGTCGTAATCGTAATCGAAATAAAGAAATGTCGAGCACGAGCACGACGAGGATGATCATTTGTACCGGCGGCCTGTGACCGTGGGGGTCTCGGCGCACAGAACGCCTCTACGGTTTCGCGTCGGCCAGCTCCACGGCAAGATTTATTGCCGCAATCATGCTGTCGGCTCGCGCGATTCCTTTTCCTGCGATCTCAAATGCGGTGCCGTGATCGGGACTGGTGCGAGGAAATGGAAGGCCTAGCGTGATGTTCACTCCTGCATGAAACGCGTGCACTTTCAGCGGGATCAGTCCCTGATCGTGATACATGCAAAGCACCGCGTCGAATTCGCCTTCGATCGCGCGATGGAAAACTGTGTCGGGAGAATGCGGACCGGAAAACAGAGATCGGTGATCCGTGACCTGTGATCGGTTCAACTCCTCGACAGCTGGCGCAACGACCTCGATTTCTTCACTCCCAAGTCGACCGGATTCACCAGCATGCGGATTTAGACCGGCAACAGCAATGCGCGGAGCGCCCTTGGAACGCGGTTGAAGAAAGGCCGCAAGCAGGCCACCAACCCGCACGATCTCGGATTGCTTAAGGGCGCGGGGGACTTTGCGCAGAGGAATGTGCCCCGTGACGAGGGCAACAGTGAGCTTTTCGCCGCTCAAACACATCGCGAAGTTTTTTACACCGCAGCGTTCGGCAAAAAATTCCGTTTGCCCCGGGAACCGGAATCCGACTTCGTACATCCTGGCCTTGTGAACCGGGCCGGTCACAATTGCATCGAGTTCGCCCCGTCGCGCGAGTGTGACCGCTTCTTCCAGCGCGGCCGCGGCGGCACGCGAAGTTTCAGGCGTCGGTTCGCCTAACGAGCATGCAGGATATTTGCCGATGATTTTGTACTCGGCGGCCTTTGCCAGCCGATCAGATTTGAGGGCAATCCGGACAAGCTCCGGCCCAATCCCGGCGCAATCGCCCAGCGTGATTCCAACTCGTGGTTTTTTCCTGCTCATATTCCTGGTCATGAGCGTAATCGAATTCGCTCAATCGAGCACGAACAGGATTGGAAGAAAGAAGGAGAAAACGAAGAGGAAAAGCGGAAAGAGAAATCCGGCTCAGAACGTTTTGATATACGCTTTTTCGCGAAGGCTGGCGAGCCAGCGTTCCTGAAGTTTCTGGGCTTCTTCCTCAACCAGCTTCTTCTCTATGTCGGA
>JBLMXD010000049.1:0-2735 GCA_050257575.1 Alphaproteobacteria bacterium
GCGACTGTCTCGGGAGCAACTCGCTGCCTTTTTGAATGCGGAATCTAATAACGCGCGCAGCGCGCATTTCTCGGGTCCTCGCGTCGAACCGCCGCCGCCAGCCGCTGAGAAAGGTCTGGCATTTGGTGTTTTGAAGCAGGCAGCCTCCGATTTACGTCGGTTCCGAAATGCCACCAAGGGCGCTAATCGGGAACTTTATCTCGACGCCAATAGTTGGATCACGGCACACGATTTCTCCTGGCCGTATTCGTTCATGAATGTCTGTCAATTGCTCGATCTCTGCCCCGAAGTAGTACGAGCAGAACTCCTCGCCGATGCGTCATTAGGCTCGTTCCACTACTGGCTTCGTCGTGCCGGCCGCTTGTCGCGAAAATTGGGTACCTCAGTTGCTGGCGTTTTTTCAAGCGCCGGCAACCCGGAGGCCGTCAAGGTGAATCAATTTGCCGCAACGATTTGATATGAGAGATCACTTCAAACTCTTTCGCTCCTTCTGGCGCTCGCTCATCTGTGCGACCTATCGTAAGCACGATCCGTTGCTGGTTTTCAGCATGGCTTCGTTTAATTCCGGAGGCGGGTGGAAGGAATTCCTTCTGAAGGCTTCACTGCAGAACACCTGAAGCGAATGAAGTTTTCTATCGAAACGATCGTTGCAGCGACGATAGCCGTGGTGTTTGTGGTGTTGAGCCTTGGTGCCATCGTACGGGAGCAGGACGCGACCGGGAGAGGCTCAACAGATATACGTTCTGTGAATCAGGTGGCAGCGGTTGGATTCGATACGCCTTCGCCAATGCCGCTGGGCAAAACAGTCAAGAGTCAGCTTCTCGCTGAAAACTAGATTTAGCAGGAAAACCGGTCCGGTTGGTTAGGGGGGCGGCGCGCTGCGTGAACGAAACGCCGCAGCGCGGCTTCCCTTTTGGTTTGGCGTTCCCTGGAGACAACCAGAGTACGCAGTCGGCGTCACTCGATTGTCACGTAATTTGTATCGCCTCGCTGGGTCGATATGCGATAATGCATCTCACGAAGGCGATTCCTGGAACGCTGCAGGAGGGCGGTGCTTCGTTTCAAACGACGCATTGGACCGTCGTGCTGCATGCGCAGGAGTCGGACTCAAACGAATCCTCGCGTCAGGCGCTTTCTGGATTTTGCGAAGCATATTGGCCGCCGCTTTATAGTTTTCTACGTCATCGTGGTCATTCGTCGGCTGATGCCCAGGACCTGGTCCAAGGCTTCTTTGCTCATCTGCTTGAAGAAAACACACTGAGCCGCGCCGATCGGCAAAAGGGGCGACTCCGCACGTTTCTCCTCGGGTCTTTTGAGAATTTCCTGTCTAACGAGTATGACCGTGCGCGAGCGCTTAAAAGGGGGGGCGGACGCCAGATCCTGTCGATCGAGGAGCATCTGCCCGAAGCTGAGGCAGCGATGTTAGCGACGATTCACCTCAGTGACGCTGCCTGCTACGATCTCGCCTGGGCATCGACTATCGTTTCACGGGCGTGGGAGGCTTTGGAGAACGCATTCGAAGCCGAAGGGAAAGCTGAGTGGCTTGAAGAACTAAGACCGTTTATCGCCGGCGGCAGTGCCAGGCCGCCCAGTCAGGAGGAAGCCGCTTCTCGCCTTGGAGTGCCAACCGCCACGCTGCGCACCTGGCTTTCACGCCTCCGCCAGCGCTTTCGCGAATCATTGAGAGCGGAGGTCGCAAGTACTGTCTCGGACCCTGCCGATGTCGACCAGGAGTTACGACATTTGTATCAGATTCTAACGGGATAATTTCGTTTTTGCATGGACGACGGGATCGCGGTTGAAGCTGCCAACGCGGAAGAATCTGCGGGAATGTGCGCGACATGTGGACGGCCGCTTACTCAATGTGGCCCAAACGGGGAATGCCTCCGTTGCCTCGTTAGTATCGGGTTTCTCGCTGAGGACGAACAACCTGAAAGGCCGGTGACGCGCGGCCGATTAACGCCCGGAACCTTGCGATACGCTCACTTTGAAGTTGAAACGGGCGCAGATGGCTTTCCGGTGGAGCTTGGTGCAGGGGCCATGGCCATAACTTATCGCGCCCGTGATACCGTGTTGAATTCGGTCGTTGCGCTGAAGGTCATCGATCGAAAGGTGGCGCAAAATCCCGGGGCGCGTGCGCGATTTCTGCGCGAAGCCCGTGCGGCGGCGAACATTCGTCATCCAAATGTTGCCCGCGTGACCTATTACGGGGAGCAGGAAGGCGAGTGTTTTTACGCGATGGAACTGGTGGACGGCGAAACGCTTGAAGCGCGTGTTCGCCGTGACGGTCCGATGCCTCTGACCCTCGCATTGGATGTCATCGAGCAGGCGACGCGTGCGTTGGTTGCGGCGGAAGCCTGCGGCGTTGTTCATCGCGACATCAAACCTTCGAACGTCATGCTCGAATCTGATTCAAGCGGGACTCTCCGAGTAAAACTGATTGATTATGGAGTAGCGAAGGTAATGGGTCCTCAGACGCAGCCCGGCTTGGAGCAAACCCGGGCGGGTTTCATCGGTACCCCGGCTTTCGCCAGTCCCGAGCAGTTCGGAGGTGCCGGGCAATTGCCGGTTGATACACGCTCCGACATTTATTCGTTAGGCGTGACGTTTTGGTACCTGCTCACCGGCCGGATTCCCTTTGTCGGACGCACCATGGAAGAAATCCGGACGCGCCAGACCAGTGATCTGCCACTGGCACAGCTCAAGGGCCTGCATATCCCGAGTCAGGTTGTTAC
>JBLMXD010000050.1:0-7445 GCA_050257575.1 Alphaproteobacteria bacterium
GCAGGGTAGCGGACGCAACCTCCGGGCACTACGCAGACAGGCGTGTAAAAACCTCAAGAGTTTGCGCGACGTTTCTCGAGATATCGAACTCTGACGCGCGCCTGGTGTTGGCTACACGCGCTGCGTCACGCCGCGAAGGATCGGACCAGAAACGAGCGGCATCACGAAGGCCCATCAGATTTGAAGGATTATCAATGATCGATCCGTGGACCTTGTCTTGAATGATTTCGGCAAATCCGTTGGAACGCGTTGTGATTACTGGGAGACCACAGGCCAGCGCTTCCAGGCAGGCGTTGGAAAACGGATCGTAAATCGTCGGCAAAATAAAAATGTCGGCGGCGGCGTAAACCGGCACGAGATCGGCAGCTTCACCGAGAAATTGCACAGGGTCCTGGCGCCAGAAACGCAGGGGCGTCGTCTTATACGGCCTTGGGTCCCCGCGACCTGCGACGAGCAGGCGCAATTTCCGATCTTTGCAGAGCGCCATCGCCTCGATCGCAAACAGCAGGCCCTTGCGTTCCCAGCCGGAGCCGGCAAACAACAACGCGATTTGGTGAGGCTTCAGGTTTAAATCAGCGCGGGTTTTTTCGCGGAGCTCCGGGTCAAAGCGGAATTTGCCGAGCGGAACGCCGTTACGTACGAGGTCGATCTTGTCTGCCGGATAGCTGTAACCGTCGATAATCTCGTTAGCAACCATTTGCGAAGCCGCAATGACCCGCCCCGCCTTATGCCTAACAAAAAGCGATTCCTCCAGCTGTACCAGATCCCGATGTTTTCGGCTGGCCGCTCGGATAAACTGTTTCAGTGGGACCTCGAACTTGCTCCTGCGCGCAAGCCACGCGCGATGCACTCCATCGCCGGCACGGTACACGTCGCAGCTCCAGACGCGCTCAAGGCTGAACAGAACATCACAATGAAGCTGCGGTCGCATTTGCTCCAACTCATCGGCAAAGCCGATCGCTGTCCTTCCCCGCAGACGAATGACCGAGCCAAAAGGCCACCGGGCGTCCGGCCAACCTTCGCCTGTGATAAGTCGCACTTCGTGCCCGGCTTCTGCTATGCCACACCCAAGTCGCTGTAAATAGGCTTCTGCGCCGCCGCTTGGCGAATAGCCGCGGCGAACGAAAACGATGCTCAATTTCCTGTTATCCGTCATTTCGATCGGAGTCGGTTCGACTCGCCTCATCACACAAGATAAACTTGATTAATGAAGAAATTTCTGAGGTTAACCCGGCCTCATTCCCTTCGAAACAACACCAGAAAAATCTCCATTCCACTCGAACTGGGCACAAGAGGTCACTTTACACGCTGAACGTTCGCCAGAATACTTTTAACCCGATGCCGGGTGAAACCCTAAATGCTCCTGCGCCAGTGGTCTGCTCTGCGCGTGAAGTGCGTACGTTACCAAAGCGTTTACTCTATTCGATTTTTGCTCGCATCGGCGGGTCGGGACTTGATACCGATGCATTCGAAACGCTGCGTGCATCGTATCGCGGGGGCTTTCTCGGCAAGGCGGTAGCCTATGATAACCGGCAAAAGGAAATCCCTTCTGCGTTGATCCATTCCCTGCGGTGGCATCCAGTGCGCCTGATTTCGTTCCTCGATCGTCCTTACTATTATGGGGCAAAAAAGAAATATCTTGATTGGATTGCTTCCCGGCAGCTGGAGACCGGGCGTTACGATCTCTTTCATAGCTGGTCGGGTGATTGTTTGCGCTCATTGAAGGTTGCAAGAAAACGCGGCATTCCGTCCGTCGTCGAGATCCCAACCTGGCATCGCGATGGCGGCAAAGAAAAGGTTATTCGACCGAAGGCGGGCGGACCACCACAAGAGCAGGGTTCGCAGTTGGCGAAGTGGAAAAACAGACTACTGCTCCAGCGGAAGCGTTTCATCCAAGAATATGAACTTGCCGATCTTTTGCTCGTGTTATCGGATAGGGCGGCCAAGACCTTTCGGGTGCGCGGTTTTCCAGAGGAGAAACTGTTTTATCTCCCGCGGGGGGTGGATGTTGAACGCTTCAAGCCGGGTCCACGGCCAAAAAGATTTCGAGCGGTGTTTGCAGGCGCGCTGATCAGGCGAAAAGGGATTCAACACGTTCTTGAAGCTTGGCACCGGTTGAACCTGTCCGACGCCGAGCTGTGGCTCGTTGGCTTCGTGCATGAAGAGGCGAAGCCATTTCTGAACCAATTCTGGCGCGACAACATTCGTATCGTCGGGTTCGCGCGTGATCCGGAGAATTATCTCAACCAGGGAACGATCCACATTTTTCCATCGCAGTGGGAAGGCAGCGCGAAGGTCACATATGAAGCGGCAGCGTGCGCACTGCCGCAAATCACCACACGCGAGGCAGGCGATGTGGTCCGCGATGGGATCGAAGGCATCATCGTAAAGCCCGGCGATGTCAACGCGATCGCGGCAGCGCTGGAGCATTTGTATCAGCACCCCGAAATTGTGGACCAAATGGGCGCCGCAGCGCGGCGTCGCGTTGTCGAGAACTTCACCTGGGATCACTTCCGGACACGACTGTTGGACGCGTACGAAACGGCGATGCGAATGGCGCGATGATTTTTTGTAGCGGCGATCCGTGACCGCCAATTAAGTTTGGCACCGCTACAATCTTGGCCCTGTGAAAATTCTTCTGCTGCAACTCAAACGAATCGGCGATCTCATTCTGACCACGCCGGCGATCGCTGCCTTGCGCAAGAATTTTCCGCATGCACACATCACGCTCGTTGTCGCGAAGGAATGCACGGAATTGTTGCCAGCCATCTCTGATTTGGATCGAATTTTGATTGCGCGCCGTAGTGTGCGTGACATGGCACCGTTTTCGTCCGTTGCCACGACGAAATTCGATTACTGCGTCGATTTTACGCGAAACGACCGGTCTGCTCTTCTCACGCTCGTATCGCGTGCGCGAAAACGCATTACGTCTTACCGGATACGTGACCAATCTAAAACGCGCGCCCGGATTTACACCGATCTTGTGGAGGTACGTGTGCGAGACTTGCACACCGTTGACTACAATCTGGCATTGCTCGGGCCGCTCAAGGTCCGCCCTCCTTCCTTCAGTCCATATCTGAACCTGCCTCGAATCGCACGGGAAAAAGCCGCTGCCCTTTGGCGGAATTGGAAAACAAACAGACCTTACGTCATTGTGCAGCCCGGTTCGGCGCGGCACGAAAAAATGTGGGAACCTGTCCGTTGGGCGGAGATAATAAACCGTTTCGGTGCGGATAGCGATGTCGACCTTGTCTTGACGGGTGGACCATCCGCCCACGAGCGGGCACACATCGAGGCCATCAAGAGCCGCCTTCGGCGAGAGATCGTCGATTTTTCCGGCAAAACAGATCTCCTCACGTTGGCGGCGTTAGTTGCACGGGCGCAATTGCTTGTGACCGTCGATTCGGCTCCCGTGCATCTGGCAGCTGCGATGCATACCCCGCAGGTGATCCTGTTCGGCCCAACCAATCCGTTTCATTGGCGGCCCAGGGAGAGTCCCGCCCTGATTTTGCAGGGAAAATCAGGCGTCCCGATTACAGATTTCGTCCCGATTCAGCCCCGCTTTGCGATGAGCGATATCTCGACGGAAGCGGTGATCAGTGCTATGGGTTCGCTGCTGCCGTGTCGGGCGACAGCAGAAACTTCATGAGCGGCGCTAAACCGGTGAAGAAAAGGCAATCATTCTGGAAAACATTAAAGGAGGCTTCCGGGCCGTACCGACGGCTCTATAGCTACATTAAGCCATACAAAGTCCGTTTTACTATCGGCTTGTTGTTGGGCTTTGCATATGGCGGAGTCAATTCGCTTTTCCCGTTGGCCGTCGGTCGTGTAGCGAACACAATTTTCCGCGGAGCCGCTCCCAATCCGAGCGCCGTGGCGCTACGCTCAAATCTTGCCGCCTTGGATACCGGTCCCAAGATCAATTCCATTGTTCTGATCTGCCTTGCCATTCCGGCAATCATGACCCTGCGCAGCCTCTGCTCCTACGGAAATACCTATTGTATGCAATGGGTGAGCAACAAAGTGGTCACGGACATCCGGGGTCAACTTTTCAACAAGATGGTTCGGCTCTCGATGGACTTTTTCAACAAGATGCGCTCCGGACTTTTGATTTCGCGCATCACCAACGAAACGCGGGTAGTGCAAATGGCCTTAACCGCTGTCAGCGCTGACGTTTTCAAACAACCGGTGGCAATTGTCGGCGCGATCAGCGTTCTCCTTCTAATGGACTGGAAATTTACCCTGGTCACACTGGTTCTTTTTCCAACCTGTTTAATACCCCTTCGCATCTATGGAAGTCGGGCGCGAAAGGCGCTGCGCGGTCAGTTTGAAGGCATGGGAGAGATGGTGGTAACGATGCAAGAGACATTCGCTGGCATTCGGGTAATTAAATCCTTTGCCCGTGAAGGGCACCAGGAGAGAGCATTCAAGCGAAGCAACCAAATGCAGTTCTCCCAGATGATGCGCATCATCAGGGCGACGGAAATCACAGGCCCATTGGTGGAAACGATTGCCGCTGTAGGGGTGGGTCTGGCGTTGCTTTATGTTTACGCTGCGAACCTGAGCGTGGGACGATTCTTTGGGCTGATCACAGGAATTTTCATTCTCTACGATCCGATCAAGACACTGAGTAAGATTCAAATTGTGATGCAGAATTCAATCGCTGCGACGAGCGCGATTTTCTCACTTCTCGATTCGGAGCCTACCGTAAGGGATGCGCCAGGCGCTGTAGCGTTGAATTCGTCACAGGGTCGAATTGATTTTGAAAATGTTACGTTTCGCTATGCAAATACCACCAAGGACGCGATCAGAAACGTTACCCTGCATGTTGAGCAGGGGAAAACATACGCGCTGGTGGGCGCCAGTGGCGCGGGGAAAAGCACGGTTCTCTCGCTGATCCTTCGCTTGTACGATCCGACTTCCGGCACGGTTAAGATTGACGGGCGTGATCTGCGTTCGATCACGCAGGAATCGTTGCGCGAACAGATCGGTCTCGTCAGCCAGGAAACGTTTTTGTTTCACGACACGATACTGAGCAATATTCAGTTCGGACGACTGGATGCCAAGCCGGAAGAAGTTCGCGAAGCAGCAAAAGCAGCTTATGCGGACGACTTCATCATGGCCCAACCGAACGGTTATGAAACGGTGATTGGCGACAAGGGCTGCCTGCTTTCGGGCGGGCAGCAACAGCGGCTCGCCATCGCACGCGCTATTCTGAAGAATGCGCCAATTCTTTTGCTCGACGAAGCTACTTCCTCACTGGATTCAGAATCCGAGCTGCAAATTCAGAAGGCATTGGTCAAACTCGCGGCGGGTAGGACAGTGATCGCCATCGCCCACCGGCTTTCTACTGTGTTGTCCGCCGATCAAATCATCGTGATGGACTCCGGGCGCATTAAGGAGATCGGGACACACGCCGAGTTGCTGGATAAATCCAGATATTATCGTCGTCTTTACGATCACCAGTTTAATCGTATTCAGAAGGAAACCGATGCCGAAGCGGGCATCCTCCTTGAGGAACTGGTGTAGGAGTGCACAGGCAATTCCCTCGACCTTGTAACTTTTTTACAGTTTAACCTACCGCGTTAGTTATGCCGTTTAATATCGATCTGCACACACATTCCTTCTTTTCCGGCGACGGTATTTCCAGTCCGGAAGACATGATTGCCGCTGCGCGTGCCAAGGGTTTGAACGGCATCGCCATTACCGATCACAACACTTGTGACGTTATCACTTACCTGCTCGAAAAAGGTTTGATGCGGCTCGACGGTCAGCCGGTCGACAATTTTCTGGTCCTTCCGGGAGTCGAAGTCACCACCGCCGACGGTCATCTGCTTTGTATAGGCGCGGAGCTGCCTTACCTGAAAGGTAAACCGGCACGCGAAGTCTGTGACATCATTCACGAACGTGGCGGTCTGGCCATCCCTCCACATCCGTATGATTTGTTCCGGGCGGGCATCCGTTTTGCAGTTTTGGAAACATTACCGGTGGATGCCATCGAGGTTTTTAACGCGGCAACCACGCTCCGTCGCTACAATCGCTACGCGTTTAAATACGCGCAGATTCGCGGTCTCCCCATGACGGCCGCCAGCGACGCGCACCACGCCGCCGCTGTTGGTGCCGCGTACACCATCCTCAATACCGATGACTTTTCAGTGAAAGGAATTCTGGCGCAGATCGTCAAGAGTAACGAACTGAATCAGCAGTATCAGACCCCACGAGATAGCTTGCGCAAAACCTGGAACAATTGGCTGCGACTTCGACGCCGAAGAAAAATTCCCGAACTCGCCGCAAAAGACCGCAGCCATAACGGCGGCCAAGCCTAACTACTGTTTCACGTTTTAACCTCTTACTCCCGCCCATGCCCGCTTACATCATCGTTGAAATCGATATTACCGATCCCGTCGGCTACGAGCAGTACAAGCACCTCGCTGGTCCGACAGTTGAGAAATACGGCGGAAAATATATTGTGCGCGGCGGCAAAACTGAAGTCCTCGAAGGTGACTGGCAACCAAAGCGCATCGTGGTGCTCGAGTTCGAATCAGCGCACCGCGCCAAAGAGTGGCTCAACTGCGAAGAATACCGTGAACCCCGAAAGATGCGACATCGCACGGCCAGGACAAATATGATCCTGGTCGAAGGGATGTAGGTGATACGCTTCGCGAACGAAAGACCGCAGGAACGAAATTGTAGGGCGTTTCTGTGAAACGCCTCGGGTTGGCGTCTGATACAGACGCCCTACAACGGATCGGTGGACCTGCCGGGTTGCTTTTTTAGCTCCCGTTCCTTGATTACGATCATGCGCTCGTACTGGGCAAGGAGACGGCATAGTAGCCATCCCCGGTAACCGTCGCGGAAACCCTGTCTCCAAACGTAATGATAAAGGAATCGCAGACTGGGGCGAAATGGAGCCGCAGTGGAAAGTTTCCTTAGCCAGCGTTTGCGCTCCAGCGCTGTTCCAAAAGGTGTCGCTCGCAGTGATTTTCCATCTGCCCCGTTTAGCGTTACGGAACCGGCCGCTTCCCAAGAGGAATAGCGATCATGCTTTTCAATGAACGTCGCAATATCTGGAAAGGCGTAATGCTCCATCGGTGAAGACAGGTATTCGGCGCGTCCGCTGAGTAATACGTGTTCGTGCACTTCGTTATCGCCAGACGGAATATTATGGCCGATTTCAACTTGTTCGTACCGGCCCAGTTGATGCCGGAACAGACGCAGGTTCCAGCTCGGAAAATAGCCACAATGGTTTATCCAACCGTCCAGGAACCAGAACCGCCGGTTGAGGTAGAAGCCGTCGACATCGGGCCGGCGAATCGCCTTACGGATTTCGGCCTCCAGTTCGGGAGTTATGCGTTCGTCTGCGTCGACGATCAGCACCCATTCATGTTGCCAGGAGACATTCTCTAATGCCCAATTCTTCTTACGCGGGAGTTTTCCATTCCAAA
>JBLMXD010000051.1:0-3990 GCA_050257575.1 Alphaproteobacteria bacterium
GCAGTCACGGCGTCCGGCAGCGGTCTCGATCCGCACATCAGTTTGCAAAATGCCGACCTCCAGATCCTGCGCGTGGCCAAGGCTCGGAGTCTAGACCAAGACAAAGTCCGCGAGCTCGTCCGGCAAAATACCAGTGGGCGTGATCTTGGTCTCTTCGGTGAACCGGGTGTCAATGTTCTGAAATTGAATCTCGCACTTGATCAGCAGCATTAATGAAAACGGCTCCACCTTACGTTTGCATGTTCGTTCCGATTCCATTGGAGTGGATAGGGTATGCGCCCGTCGCGACTGATTTCAGCTTTCGACGGAACGGAAGTTCGCCACCCAATGGAAAACGCAATCAAAAGTGGCGATGGGAAGAATTTCCATGCGAGGCGCGCGACGTGCAATCGCTACCCAATCATTTGCTTTGGACTTGGTTCGTCGATAACCCGAGCCCTCATTCCAAGCTGTCATGCTCGTGATACGAGCAGCCATGGCGTTCGTGGCTTTCGCGTTGGTGGCAGAGCCCGGCGTATCAGCCGACCCGAGTCCGACGCCTACTCCGGACAAATCGCAATACGCGCTTTTTAATCCAACGCCGGTTGATCTGCGGCGACCATACAATACAGACCGGCCTAGCAAAACCGACAGTCCATTCACGATCGACGCCGGCGTTTTTCAAATCGAGAGCGATGTGTGGAACTGGACGCTCGATTGCGAAAAAGGCGTTCGCACTCGGACCTGGATTGTCGGCAACACCAATTTTAAACTTGGTCTAACGAACTGGATGGATCTCCAGGTGTTCCCGCAATTTTACGTCAACACTCGCACGAGCGGACCCAGCTTTGGAAGACCGGTAGAACACAATGGCTTCGGGGACACGACTGTGCGCTTGAAAATTAATTTGCTCGGCGATGATGGCGGAAAATTGGTTGTTGGGTTTGTTTCGTCGCTGAAAATACCGACGAACACAGGCCACACTGGGAACCACGTCTGGGAACCCGGTTTTGGTTTACCTGTAAACTACTCGCTGCCCTTTGGTTTCACACTGTTCGCCCAGACGAGGATTGATATTCTCGATAAACCGCGCAGCAGCAAGATGCGTGTGCAGTGGCAAAACCCAATCGGACTTTCCCGTACCATCGCTGGAAACCTGAGTGGCTACGTTGAATTGTACGATGCAATCAGTTCCGGACCCTGGGTCGGCACACTCGACACCGGGTTGATTTATCAAGTCAGTCCGAATTTCTCCATTGATGTAGATTCGTTCTTCGGCCTGACAAACAGCGCGCCCGACTACAACGTCTTTAGCGGCTTCGGCTATCGCTTCTAACATGCGTCCGGCAGCTTAACGCGTTACATTCGTTATATGAGCGAGGCCGAGCGGCCTGACCCGGATGCATTGCTCGCGCAGATGAAGCGCGAAGAAGCAAGGTCCACTCGCGGAAAGCTAAAGATCTTTTTCGGAATGTCGCCGGGTGTGGGGAAGACGTACGCGATGCTCCAGGCGGCGCGTGAAAAACAAGCAGAGGGTTGTGAGGTCGTAGTTGGCATCGTGGAAACGCACAGTCGCAAAGAGACTGAAGCGCTGCTGGAAGGAATGCCGATCATGCCGCGTCTGCAAATTGAATATCGCGGCACGACGCTGACGGAAATGGATTTGGATGCGATTCTTACCTGGCATCCTGGGCTCGCGGTCGTGGATGAACTGGCGCACACCAATGCGCCCGGCTCGCGCCATCCAAAACGGTATCAGGACGTGCTCGAGCTGCTCGATGCCGGGATCGACGTTTATACCACGCTTAACGTACAGCACGTCGGCAGTCGTAGCGACACGGTTCGTCAGATCACCGGCGCGCCGGTTAGTGAGACCGTTCCGGACTCTGTTCTCGATCTGGCCGATGAAATCGTTCTTGTCGATCTCACTCCGGACCAGCTGCGCACCCGACTGGTTGAAGGAAAGGTTTATCTCGGCGAACGGGCTGACTGGGCGGCAAAGAATTTCTTCCGCGAGAGCAACTTGACAGCGTTGCGCGAAATGGCGCTGCGCGTGGTTGCCGAGCATGTCGATCGCGATCTGCGCGAGATCATGTTGGAGCAAAAAATACCGGGTCCATGGAAAAGTGCCGACCGGTTGCTGGTCGCCGTCAGCGCCAGTCCGTACTCGGAGCGATTGATTCGTTATACGCGCCGGTTGGCCTCCTCAATGGAGGCTTCGTGGATCGTGGCAAACATCGAAGGGCCTCGACCGCTTTCACAGGAGGAACAGATGCGACTGACTCGCTATATCGCGCTGGCGCGTCAGCTGGGAGCGGAAGTCATTTCTACCCCGGGCAGGGACGTTGCAGAAGCGCTGCTGCGTGTCGCCCGAGAAAACAACGTTACGCAAATCATAATGGGCAAGCCGCTCGGGACGCCGTGGTTCAGTTTTCTCAAGCCTGATCTATTGCGTTGGCTCATGCGCAATAGCGGCAACATCGATATCCACATGATCCCCGCTGAGGAATCGGCACAGCCAAGACGTGAGGGTCTCGAGGAACGTCTGGCGCGCACGCCTTGGCAGGACTTTGGAATCGCGCTTGGCATCGCCGCAGCGGTTACGGCCTTCTCATTATTAGTCTTCAGTTATATCGGCTACTGGGCGGTCGCGCTGTTCTACTTGTTCGCAGTCGTACTCGCCGGAATGCGTTTGCAGCGATGGCCGACGTTTTTTCTCGCTGCCCTCAGTGCGCTGCTCTGGAATTTCCTGTTCATTCCGCCACGCTTCACCTTTTACATCAGCAAGTTCGAAGACTTCATGATGTTCGGCGCGTACTTCGTCATTGCCATCGTCATCGGACATCTGGCGACGCAATTGCACGAACGGGAACAAGCCGAACGCCGCCGCGAAGAACGTGCCACCGCATTATACCAGTTGACACGGGTGCTGGCCGCCAGCCGCGATCTTAGTCAGGCGCTCCCGAAAGTAATGCAGTTGATCAGAGATTTCTTTCAGGCGGACGCGGCAGTCTGGTTGCGCGATGAAAATGGCCTGACGCAACATACCGCCAGCACGTTCGTGCCCTCGAAAAAGGACGAAAGCGTCGCGATGTGGGCTTTTCAAAAGAGACAGGCAGCCGGAAAATCAACGGAAACACTTCCAGATTCAGAATGCCTGCATGTCCCGTTGGTTACCGGCGACCGAGCGGAGGGAGTGTTGAGCGTGCGGTTGAAAACTTTGCCTACACTGGAACAGCGCGAGTTACTTGACGCGTTCGCTGCACAGCTTGGCCTCTTTTTGAACAAGGAACGCGTGTTGGAAGAAAGTCGCGCAGCCCAGGTTTCGCAACAATCACAGAAGTTGCAGAAAGCGCTATTCGACTCCGTTTCTCATGAACTAAAAACGCCACTTGCAGCAATGTCGGTGGCGTTGCAGCAGCCTTCCCCGAACCGTGCGGAACTGCAGCACGCCGTCGCGCGTCTGACCCGGACGGTCGATCATCTGCTCGACGCGACTCGTTTGGAATCAGGTTTGCTCCAGCCGGTGCGCGAATGGTGTGACCCCGTAGACATCGTCCACGAAGCCGTGGCGCATGCCCGATTGAGCGATGGAGCAGCAAGGATCAGCATCGTCAAAGACTTGCCGATGATCTCGGTTGATGCGCGTCTGGTTGAACAGGCACTGGTCACCTTGTTATCTAACGCGGCCGCTCACAGCTCAAAACCCGAGCCGATCGAAATCACCGTAGCTCGCCACGATAACATGATCGTCTTTTCCGTGGCTGATCATGGCCCGGGTCTCGCGCCCGGCGAAGAAAGCAAAGTGTTCAAAAAATTCTATCGCGGCCCGGGCACAGCGCCTGGCGGTCTGGGTCTTGGACTGTCGATTGCGCGCCAACTAATCCAAGCACACGGCGGCGAAATCATTGCGCAGAACCGGGAAGACACGCGCGGTTCGCGCTTTTCGATTCACATCCCGATGGGCGGAACAATGCAGCTTCCCTCTGAAGCGACCGCATGAATCCCGTC
>JBLMXD010000052.1:0-3608 GCA_050257575.1 Alphaproteobacteria bacterium
CGTGATGCAGATCACCTTGTCTGCGATCGGAATCCGCGTGGTCACGATTGCCTGGCTTGCGTCACACGAGTAGAGTGCACCAAGTTTTTCGGGGATTTTCAGGCGTGTCGGATCAAAAGCAAAATCTGCCCCAGCTTTATCGTTTTTGTTTCCTGATGCTGGGCGACTCTCGCAAGGCCCAGGAGGTGTTTCACGCTACGCTGCGTGAGGCGGGCGTTCGTGCGGCTCGCGGCGAGGTGCCGACGGAACCATTTTGGCTTTTCCGGGACGCGCGCTGGCGCTGTTTGGAAGCAACGAAAACAGAGTTGCAGCCCGAGTCGTTTGAAATGGACGAGCGAGATGTCGCTTCCAATGCGGCATCACAAATCCAACGTCTCGATCCTATGCATCTCGCAGTCTGGATTTCTGCCGCGCCGGAGCCGCAGCGCAGCGCGCTGGCACTTTTTTATCTCGACGAATTCGACTACCGCGAAATCCTTGATCTCACCGAACTCAAGTTGAACGAGCTTTCGCGTTTCCTTGCGAAAGGCCGCCGGCAACTGCAGGCGTGGCTTGACGCAAAATTTCCTCAACCCAGTGACGCATGAAAATGCTTTCGTCCATGCGCCGTCGGCGCGCCCTATTAAACTGCGCGCCGATCGGGCCGCGTCAGTCGGCCGACCGATCGATGCGTTTGGCAGTATCCCGCGCAGATGGTTCGGCCGAATTCGCTGATCAACAGAACTTCGATCGCGCTATGGCGGACCTGGTTCAGCTTGTTCCCATACCGGCTGAGTCTGCCGAATGGTTTTCCGAAAAGGACGTGGTTCCTGCCTCGAAGTGGACCTGGAAAAAGATGGCACGAAATCCCGCGGTTCTGGCGATCAGCATCGCCGTCGCGGTCATTGCGGGTGTATTCGTGTTTAATTTTCTCAGTCACCTGAACGATTTCCCCGGCTCGGCGACAGCTCGCAAATTGTTGAGCGTCGCTGCTTCAACGCGACCGGTGATGCTGGATCCAGTGGATGCTGAAGCAGGAACACTGAGCGACCTGTTTTTTATGAAACACGGGTTGGAACGCTACGATGTCCCGCCAGAATTCGCTGAATTTCGTACCATCGGCTGCAGGGTGTTTGACGACGATGAGGCACGGCGGATCGCCCAAATCTATGTTGCTGAGAAGCGCATGCAGTTCTTTCTGTTTCCTGCTGAACGGGACACCAAAACCGGAGGCGTGCTGCATTTTCCCGGATGGCGCTATGTTCATCAGGAAGGCTGGACCGGTATCGTGACTGAACGCAATGGTATTTGTTTCATGGCTGCCGTGCGAGGTCGCGGTAAAGATCTGAAGCCGTATGTTGACAAATCGGCAGGGAAATAGAGGCATTGCCGCGCGTTGACACCTCGGATGACGCGTTCGACTTTCTCGTCTTCGCGTCGGGGTAGTTCGGCAGCAGGCGCGATTCGGTCATCGTGAACGATTCGTTTCGATTCAATGGACCGATTGAACGCCAGGGTAGCTCAGTGGTAGAGCAGGGGACTCATAAGCCCTTGGTCGGGAGTTCGACTCTCCCCCCTGGCATTACCAAGGAGCGCGCAGGGTTGTTGCCCGATTCGGGTTCGACGTTGGACGTTCGATGTTCAGTGTTCGACGTTCGTCCGTAATGAATCAGCCACACGTGCTGCCAAAATTCTTCGCATTGGGGAATTCCTATTGGCTAACGCGTTTTGTCATTTTGCGATTACTTGGCTTTGTTTATGCAATCGCATTTTTGGTCGCAGCTAATCAACTGGTTCCCTTGATCGGCGAACATGGATTGACGCCTGTGACGCATTTTCTTAGCGCGATTCAGACACAACTCGGTTCACGGGAAGCTGCTGCTCTTAGGGTGCCGACGCTTTTCTGGTTTGGAATCTCCGACAACGCATTAGTGATTTTCTCCTGGGTCGGCTTCGGCCTGTCGCTCATTGTTCTCGGCGGCTACGCAAACGCGATTCTGCTGGCTGTTCTTTGGGCAATGTACATGTCGATCGTGCACATCGGTCAGATCTGGTATGGCTACGGCTGGGAGATCCAACTGCTCGAGACCGGATTCCTCTCGATTTTTCTTTGTCCATTGCTCGACGCACGGCCATTCCCAAAGTGGAGGCCGCCGATCCTGGTCATCTGGCTTTTCCGCTGGCTCGGGTTTCGCATTATGATCGGTGCTGGCTTGATCAAACTGCGGGGCGACCCCTGCTGGCGCGATTTAACTTGCCTCTACTATCACTATGAGACCCAGCCGATCCCGAACCCGATCAGCCGGTATCTGCATTTTTCGCCGCATTGGCTGTTGAAATTTGAGACGGCTTGGAACCATTTCGTCGAACTGGTTGTACCGTGGTTTTCGTTCGGACCGCGAACTGTGCGGCACGTTGCTGGGGTTTTGCTCGTCACGTTTCAGATTTTTCTCATTATCAGCGGAAACCTTTCGTTCCTGAATTACCTGACCATCATTCCGTTTCTCGCTTGCTTTGATGACACCTTTCTTTGTCGTTTCTTGCCCGTAGCGCTGGTCAAACGCGCCGAGCGCGCTGCTCAGGAATCGCAGCCAACGCGCGTCAACAACGCGATTGCAGTCGCATTATCGATTGTAATCGCCTGGCTCAGCATACCAACGGTGCTCAATCTTGCCTCCGGCAGGCAACTGATGAACTCCTCATTTGATCCGTTTGATCTCGTGAACACCTATGGCGCATTTGGCACTGTGGGGCGCGAGCGCGACGAAATCATTTTTGAAGGAACCGACGACGCGCTGATTACCGGCGATACAAAATGGAAGGAATACGAGTTCAAGGCCAAGCCGGGGGATCCGGATCGGCGTCCGCCTTTTATCGCGCCATATCAACCGCGAATCGACTGGCAAATCTGGTTCGCGGCGATGGCTTCTCCGGCCGAGTATCCATGGACGTTTCATTTTGTCTGGAAATTGCTTCACAACGACCCGGGCACGCTGTCGCTGCTTGCCAACAATCCCTTTCCCGACGCGCCACCGCATTACATCCGGGCCCGACTCTATCGTTATCGGTTTGCCCCTATTGGCGAAAAAGCGTGGTGGAAACGCGAACCGATCGGTGAATGGCTGCCTCCGCTTTCTACTGATAATTTGCAGTTTCGCCGATTGCTTGAGGGGATGGATTGGCTCAATGAGTAAAAGCTAGCGCGCAGTGAAATCAGTCCCGGTTGTCAGCCCGAGTTTTCTGGAACGGATTGCTGACCCGACATCGCCTTTTCATTCCAGTTACGTCGCGTACCGCAGCGGTAAGATTACTCGAACCGAGTTGATCGCGCAGCTTCCGCATATTGCCATGCTCGGGGATAGCGTTTGCATGGATATCTACATTTCATCGCCCTGGAGTACGTTCTGGCGCGCGCGCACTTCCCGCGGAAGAAATTGGTTTCTTCATCTCGATCCTGCTCCAGGTATTTGCAGTGTTGCGAAAGGAGTAGATGTAATTACGCCTTTTATCGCGATCGAGTGCGCAGGGGTCGGTGCACTCGTGGACGATGAACACGGTCGACAAAGTCTTTTTCGTCGCATACTAGGGACGCACAATTTTTCGGGGCAGGTCAGCCGTTTTTTGCAAGC
>JBLMXD010000053.1:0-4342 GCA_050257575.1 Alphaproteobacteria bacterium
GATGGAAGGTTAGCGGCCCGCATTTCGCAGGCTGGGAAATTTACCATATGAAAGGTTCGGCAGTGAATCCCGACCGAATCTACGCATCTCAAACAAGCGGCTGGTTTGGCCAAATCATCCAGCGCTCCGACGACGGCGGGAAAAGATGGAGCACGCCGGGAAGCACCTCGAAAGAATTACAAAGCTCCGACGGCATGCCAAAAGGGGAAAGCAACAAATTCGTCTACGACAGTTCGTCCCAGACAGGCAAGCCAATCACAACGCATCAGTGGTACGACGGCTCGCAGCATCCGTGGGAATTCAAACGCGTCTGGCATCTGGAACCGTCTCTCAATGATCCCGATCATGTTTACGCAGGTGTTGAAGACGCTGCGATCTTCGAATCAAAGGATGGCGGGAAATCGTGGCACGAGTTGGCTGGACTTCGCGGCAGCGACACAGGTCCGAAGTGGCAGCCCGGGGCAGGCGGGATGTGTTTGCATACCATCCTTCTCGACCCGAATAATCCGCAGCGGATATTCATCGCGATCTCTGCGGCCGGTGTTTTTCGCACGGACGATGGCGGAAAAACATGGCGACCCATCAATCGGGGGTTGCAGTCGCAATATATTCCGGACCCAAACGCAGAGGTTGGCCATTGCGTGCATCGCATCGCCATGCATCCGTCGCGGCCCGACACGCTCTTTATGCAAAAACACTGGGACGTTATGCGAAGTGATGACGCAGGCGGATCTTGGAAGGAGGTCAGCGGAAACTTGCCAAGCGATTTTGGATTTCCGATTGATGTGCACGCGCACGAGCCAGAAACCATCTATGTCGTTCCGATCAAAAGCGATTCCGAGCATTATCCACCCAGCGGCAGATTACGCGTGTATCGCAGCCGGACCGGCGGCAACGAATGGGAAGCGCTGACAAAAGGTCTGCCCCAACGCAACTGTTATGTGAACGTGTTACGCGACGCAATGTCGGTAGATTCGCTCGAGCCCTGTGGCGTTTATTTCGGAACCACAGGTGGACAAGTTTATGCGTCGGCAGATGCAGGCGACAAATGGAAAGCGATCGTGCGCGATCTGCCTGCGGTGCTCTCGGTGGAGGTCCAAACATTGCCATGATACGCGTTGTTCTTCCCCCACATTTACGTACACTCGCGCACGTTGATGGAGAAGTGGAGCTTGATCTCAACGGGACCGTAACTCAGCGCACGGTGCTGAACGCCGTTGAAGCCAGATATCCAATGCTCCGCGGAACAATACGTGATCATGTGACCCAACTTCGCCGGCCAATGGTTCGCTTTTTTGTCTGCGGCGAGGATTTATCTCATGTATCGCCGGATGCGCCCCTGCCCGAGCCGATTGCAAGCGGGAGAGAACCCTTCCTCATCATCGGCGCGATTGCTGGCGGTTAGATAAACGCTCTGCTTGGTCTGCGCGATTCTCTTCGGTCCTTCGGAAGATCGCATCGCTTGATTGCATGGCTCGGGCCGAACCGATATGCTCCGGCGGATGTCTGCAAAAGCGGAGGCATTTCAGCAAGCGAAACAGAAGGAGCCATCAGGCAACGGAATCGGCGGTGAGTATCCGCTGCTAATAGCGCTAGTAACGGTTGGTATTTTTTTCGCAGTAGGAAGCCACTTGAGCGAGCTCACTACACGCGCGCTTCCCCTGGTCGGCATTTTCATCTGGCTTTTTGTTGTGATTCTATGGTCGGCCATTTGCGTAGTGCGGCATGCCGATTGTCTGGCGATCAAACTCGGCGAGCCATATGGAACTCTGATCCTGACGCTCTCTGCAATCAGCATAGAGGTGGTGATGATTTCCACTGCGATGTTACACGGGGGAAACAATCCCACGCTTGGCCGCGACGCAGTTTTTGCCGTCATCATGATCGCGCTCAACGGCCTCGTGGGTCTATCGTTGCTGCTCGGCGGGCTGCGATATCGCGAACAGCATTATAATATTCAAGGGGTTAATGCGTATCTCAATGTGATCATGGCGCTGGCGGTGCTCGGTTTGGTATTGCCAAATTTCACGACCTCCACCAGGGGCCCGACGTTTTCCACGGAACAGGAAATCTTTCTCGCAGCGGTATCGTTGTTGCTTTATGCGATCTTTCTGCTCATCCAAACACTGCGGCATCGCGGCTACTTCCTGGATTCGGCGCATATTGCGCCCAAACACTCGGCGAATCATTTACCTCAGGCGAGATCAATCGGTTTTCACGCGCTCATGCTGCTCTTGTACCTCGGTGGTGTTATTTTTCTTGCCGAAAAATTCGCTGTTCCTCTCGACAACAGCATCGAGGAATTTCACATGCCTCAAGCATTTGGGGGCGCGATCATCGCTGCCTTGGTGCTTTCTCCGGAAGGCCTTGGCGGAATCAACGCTAGTTTGCAGAACCAACTGCAGCGTTCCATAAACATCTTGTTAGGCTCTGTACTCGCCACGATTGGACTAACGATTCCGGCAGTGCTGATGATCGGATTAGTTACGAAACGGGAGGTGGTTCTTGGTCTGGAGGGCGGCAACCTGCCGTTGCTGCTATTAACGTTGGCAGTAAGTGTGGTTACCTTCACGAGCCGGAGAACCAACGTTTTGCAAGGGTGCGTTCATCTGCTCCTGTTTGCTATTTTCGTTCTGCTGATTTTTGCACCTTGAGGGTGGTCCGTTCACGCCGATCCATCGGAGAATACCCTTCTCAGTCCTGCCGCTCGGATTTCCCCCAATAATTGGTCTACACTTGCCTGTGCATCACAACGGCGTCCGCTCTTTCTTCAACGACCTTGAATCCGAATCGCTCGTAAAGACGCAGCACCGGCTTGCCAGCGACAAAACTGATCGAAATCTTCGATTGACTTGGATTAGCGCGAACAAGTTGCGTCAGCAGGGCTGTGCCGATTCCGTGCCTGCGGTGTTCGGGTTTCACTGCTAGCGCGAGTTCAGGCGAAGCGTTCGACTCGTTGGTCGAACGACGTAACCAGACCGCCCCCAACAACATTCCGTTCCTGTCATGGGCAACAAATCCGGTATCGCCCGCTCTCCCCCAACCATCCACATAACGTGAGATTTCCGGGCGGCGCACCATCTCGCGGGGAGGCAGTTCGTGTTTTGCTGCAGACGACAGCCCATGATACAAGATTTCCCAGAGAATGGGTTCATCCTGTTGTATCAACGGGCGAATCACGTAATTCATCGGAAAGAGAAACAAGTTCCTAATTATAGCGGATTGCTCCGTCAGCGAAACACCCAAAAAGCAATCGTGCGGCGGAATGACCACAAACTTTCCTAACTCCTAACACGAGAATCACTTGCAAACCGAAATTCTCTTCCGGGAAATTTCCAAAACGAGAGTTGACGGGGATTCGTTCCCTGCTATTTTATTTGTCCCGCGAGAAGCGAGACTCCTATACAATGGAGTGCGTTCTATGTACGTTTTGGGACTGCAAATTGGCTCAATTTTGTCCCGCTTGCCCGCCAAAGCTCAAGCGAAGGTGGAGCGATAGCGATCAAGATTGAGTTTTTTTGTCGTCCGGAATGTAAGCGATCGCTGGTTCTTTGACATCTACATACAGGGTAGTAAGAAAATACAACTTTAAGAGCTGAGTCTGAAACTGTAGTCGCGTCTCAGTAAGAGGCGTGCCTACGTGGCGTTTTGATAAAACGCCGAAGAGAGAGTTTCAGTTATCATAAATTCTCCAGTCCCGGCATTCGCCGGGATTCTGGAACAGATTGATCAAGCTACGATGAGCGCATCATGGATGCCTTGGTGCCAATAGGCGATGAAGGACGTGGCAAGCTGCGATAAGCTACGGTAAGCGGCAAACACGCTTTGACCCGTAGATTTCCGAATGGGGTAACCTGAGCGGGATAATACCTGCTCGAGTTCCTGTGAATCCATAGCAGGGACATCGCGACACCCGGCGAAGTGAAACATCTCAGTAACCGGAGGAACAGAAATCGAAAGAGATTCCGTCAGTAGTGGCGAGCGAAAGCGGAACAGGCTAAACCCGACTCATTCATGTGCTTTGGACTGTAGTCACTCGATCAGAACGCCGCAGGCGTTCAAATCGCTCCTTCCCCAAGGAGTGGTGATCGAGATTGGACAGACAGGCAGAGCGCAAGAATGAGTCGGGGGTTGTAGGAGCCCGACGTGGTAGTGCAAAGGTTAGGTGAAGCTTCTGGAAGGCTGCGCCATAGAGGGTGACAGACCCGTAACCGAAAACCGGAGCACGCCTAGGGATTTCCTGAGTAATACGATGCACGTGAAACTTCGTATGAATCTGCGCCGACCACGGCGTAAGCCTAAATACTCATTGGCGACCGATAGTGAACAAGTACCGCGAGGG
>JBLMXD010000054.1:0-3354 GCA_050257575.1 Alphaproteobacteria bacterium
AGCCCCACCTTTGTGCAGGACACGCACGGGCCCCATCGCGTTCTCATCCAGCACTTCAACGGTTTCGGTCCGCTTGGGGAGTGATCCCGTTTGCCAGCTGGCAATCGCAAATCGAAAATCTACAAGTGGGAAGGCCCAACGCCGGGGTGGCGGAATTGGCAGACGCGCCAGACTTAGGATCTGGTGGAGAAATCCGTAGGGGTTCGAGTCCCCTCCCTGGCACTTGCGATGCCCACGATGATTTCTGACTGGATTTAGCAGCCAAAATTGTGTATTCGAAATTACGTCCCTGAACACGATGCCTAGCGCTTCCAATGATGTCGTAGCCGTCGAGCGTCCGAAGACCAATTCGAGGCTCTTCGCGCACACTCGATGGGACGCCATTCCGGTGACCGCGGGCATTCTGCACTGCATCTATTTCTTTGGGATGTTTTATCTTTTCCCACGGGTCCCGCTCTGGGTGATGATCATCCTGGGTTTTATCTATTCGATCAGCATCTCCTGGAACATCAACGGCATTTCCCACAATTTTATTCACAATCCCTATTTCCGTTCGCCGCTGCTGAATCGTTTGTTCAGCGCAATGGAATCAGTCACCATCGGGTTCGGTCAGGTTTTCTACGAATGCATTCACATGCAGCATCATAAGGGAAACGCCGATCGGCCGAACCAGCATGGTGAAACGATTGATTGGATTTCGATTTACAAGCACGGTCATGACGGTGAGCCCGAGCACCCATTTAAGTACACTTTTTTCAGTTTCTTTCGTGAAGATCCAAAAACCGTCTTTAAGGAACTGAAGCGCAAAAGCCCGCGCGAGGCGTTTTGGGGAGTGTTCGAGTTGGTCTGTTTCGTTATGACTTTTGTCATCCTGGGGATTCTCAACTGGCATTACATCTGTTTCCTTTTGCCGTTTTGGTATTTCGGCCACTGCCTCTCATATCTGAATGGGTACTACCGGCACTACGGCGGCAATCCGGACGAGCCCATCGCCTGGGGCGTGAGCACTTACGAGAAACTCTACAACTGGACCTGGTTTTACAATGGCTACCACGCGGAACACCACTTCCGTCCAAAGGTGCATTGGACTCGCATGCAGGTGCTCCGCGATCAGATTGTCGACCAGCAACGCACGGCTGGCGTGCGCGTCATCAAGGTGCCACATGCGCTCGGTTTTCTTGATTCCGACTTGTCGGCTGTTAATGAAGCACGCAATCTCCGCCGCCTGGAGTCGAAACCGGCCTCTTAGCTTTTCGACCTCTCAGTAAACTGTTGCGCGTCAATTACGACCTAAGTCTCATTGTCGGCAACGCCTTGGTGTTCTAAGTGAACAGGACACACGCGATGCTGTCTCAACAACGATTCAATCAATCCCCGAAACTGAACATCGAAAATGAAAATCAAATTCCTGCGGAACACACTTGCCACTTTTGCGGCTTTAGGGATCCTCTTTTCCACCGTCGCTTCTGCCAATGCGCAGGTGAACAAGACTGCCACCTCTGAAGGTGCTGCTGCACGCAAACCAAACATTCTCTATATTGTTGCAGACGATCTCGGCTGGAAGGATGTCGGTTTTCACGGCTCCGACATCAAGACGCCGAACCTCGACAAGCTCGCCAATGGCGGGGCGAAGCTAGAACAATTTTACGTGCAGCCGATGTGCACGCCGACACGCGCCGCGCTCATGACCGGTCGTTATCCCTTTCGATACGGACTACAAACGGCTGTCATCCCCGCTGGTGCCAAGTATGGTCTTGCTACCGACGAATGGCTGCTGCCACAGGCGCTCAAAGAGGCAGGCTACACCACCGCGATCATTGGGAAGTGGCACCTCGGTAACGCCGACCACAAGTATTGGCCTCGGCAGCGCGGCTTCGACTACCAGTACGGCCCGCTCATTGGCGAGATCGATTACTTCACCCATGAGGCCGAAGGCATCGTCGACTGGTTTCGCGATAACGAGAAGGTGCTGGAGAAGGGTTATTCAACCACGCTGCTGGGTAATGACGCCGTCAAGTTCGTCGACGAGCAGAACCCGACTAAACCGTTCTTTCTCTATCTGGCCTTCAACGCGCCACACACGCCGTATCAGGCGCCTCAGGAATACCTCGACAAATACAAAGACATCGCCGACCCGACCCGACGTGCCTATGCGGGATCGATCACCGCGATGGACGACCAGATTGGCCGCGTTGTCGAGGCGCTAGACAAAAAGAAGCTGCGCGACAATACGCTCATCGTTTTCATGAGCGACAACGGCGGCACCCGTAATCCCATGTTTTCGGGGGCGATTGCAGATGTATCAAAGATCAAAATCCCCTGCGACAACGGCCCATATCACGAGGGCAAAGGTTCGCTCTACGAGGGCGGCACGCGCGTGGTTGCGTTCGTCAACTGGCTAGGCCACGTCCCTCTAGGTACCACTGTAAAAGAGATAATTCACGTCGTGGACATGTACCCGACGCTGACCAGGCTTGCCAAGGCGTCCACTGCCAAATCTAAGCCGCTCGACGGGTTTAATGTCTGGGGCACAATCAGCGAGGGCAAACCCTCTCCGCGCACCGAGGTCGTCTACAACATCGAGCCGTTTCGCGCCGCCGTCCGCCAGGGCGACTGGAAGCTGATTTGGCGCACGACGCTGCCGTCGTCGGTAGAGCTCTACAACATCCCACAGGATCCGTCCGAGAAAAACAACGTCGCAACTAAGCATCCTGAGATCGTGGCCACATTGCAGAAACGCGCGCAGGAACTGGCCGCAGCCGGAGTGAAGCCTCTGTTCATGGAGGAAGGTTTCGGACAGATCGTGCGATGGAGCCACATGCCGCCTGCTTTTCCCGGCGAGGAATTCCAGTTCAACCAGGAGAAGTAACATGAGAGTCCTGGCTGCAGCGGTTGCTGTAATTGCGGCAGTATTGGTAGGGAAACCGCCAGCGTTCTGCGGGACAGCGGACTTTCAGCCAACCGTTCCAAACAGGAATTCGCCACCGGGCAAAGCGCCCGAGGGCATGGTCTGGATTTCGGGCGGCGAATTCTCCATGGGCGCGGTCGTAGGCGGCGAAGGAAGTCATGTAATGCCGATGTCCTCGAATGACTCGCAGCCGGTGCATCGCGTTTACGTGGATGGTTTCTGGATGGATACCACGCCGGTAACGAACGCTCAGTTTGAGAAATTCGTGAAGGCAACAGGTTACCTGACAATTGCTGAGCGCACACCGACAAAGGAGGAATTCCCAACCGCGCCCGAGGAGAATCTGGTGGCTGGCTCAGTCGTGTTTGCGCCGACGGACCACGAGGTTCCGCTCAACAATCATTATCAATGGTGGAGCTACCTGAAAGGCGCGAACTGGCGCCACC
>JBLMXD010000055.1:0-3832 GCA_050257575.1 Alphaproteobacteria bacterium
GCGCTCGGATTGCAGGTGTACGCTGACCTCGTATTCAATCACAACAGCGGCGCTGACGCGCAGGAAATAAATCCGATCGACGGCCAATCGCGCTGGACGAAGTTTACGCCGAAGAGCGGCAAGTTTCCCCGCGATTGGAAATGCTTTCATCCGAGCCAATACGAAACCTGGGATGGCGCTACGTTCGGTGACATGCCGGACCTCTGTCATCGCACGCCTTTTGTCTATACCGAGCTCATCGAGTATGCCCGCTGGTTGCTGGAAGAGATCGGCTTCGACGGGTTCCGCTACGACATGGTCAAGGGTTACGGCGGCTGGATGGTTCGTTCTATCCAGGAACTGCGGGCGCTTCGCGACGGTGCCAGTTTCAAGCCTTATGCAGTCGGCGAATGCTGGGACAGCGAACGCACGATTGATGACTGGCTCGATGAAGCAAACGCGTGGTCCGACAATCCGGTCGGAGCATTTGATTTTCCACTACGCTGGCAGCTGCAGAAATTGTGCGACAGCTACGGTTTCAACCTGCGAACGCTTGGCGACAGTGGAGTGTTGATGTGGGATCGACCGGAACAGGCAGTCACCTTCGTAGAGAATCACGATGTCGTGCGCGACAGTCCAATAATTAACGACAAGCTGCTTGCCTACGCTTTTATTCTTACCCACGAAGGTTATCCATGCGTTTTCTGGCAGGACTACTTCAACTGGGACCTCGCCCAGACGAACAATCAAAGCGGCATCGACGCGCTGATAAAAGTCCACGAACAAAATGCCGGCGGCGCGGCACAAGTGCTGTTCGCGGATGATGATCTCTATGTGATGCAACGCGCGGGCAACAACCAGCAAAGCGGATTGATATTTGTGTTAAATAATCGCGGCACATGGAACGGCACACGACTGCAGACGCCCTGGAATAACAGACGTCTCGCTCCCGCAGCCTGGCGGGGTCGTGATGATTTCGGCGTGCCGCAGGAAAAATGGACTAACGATTCAGGATGGGTGGATCTCTGGGCGCCGCCGCGCGGTTATGTCGTATACGTTCCGGAGTGAACCTCGATTATTGCTGAGACATTTCTTGAAAGTTCGTTTCGGCGACGATAGCAACCCAGCACGTGAACCGCGTGCGCCCTCAGGAAAATGAATTACATTATGTCGGTGTTCGGGAATGCATTTTGCGACCGAATTCTGGTTGACCCGGTTCTGCTTCCAGCACGCGCTTGGAGGCATTTACCTGATCGCGTTTCTTGCCGCGGCTAATCAATTCATCCCGCTGCTGGGCGAACGCGGACTGCAGCCCGTCAGGCGCTTTGTCCAGCATGTACCATTTCGCCGCGCGCCAAGCTTGTTTTACATCAATTGCGCCGATTCCTTTATCGCAACAGCAATTTGGTTCGGAGTCGCGCTGTCAATCTTTGCAACGACCGGCTTCTCAGAATCGTTTGGACTGGCGGTCTCGGTGCTCACGTGGGGGTTGCTGTGGGTAATTTATCTCTCGCTCGTCAACGTCGGTCAGACGTTCTACGGCTTTGGCTGGGAAACGATGCTATGTGAGACCGGTTTCCTCGCCATCTTCCTCGGTTCTGCGGACAGCCCTGTACCGGTCATCGTCATCTGGCTGATCGTATGGGTGCTTTTTCGCACGATTTTCGGCGCCGGCATGATCAAGATGCGTTCGGACCCCTGCTGGCGCGACCTGACTTGCCTCTTCTACCATTACGAAACGCAGCCGTTACCCAATCCGTTGAGCTGGTATCTGCATCGTTCTCCGCGATGGACGCACAAGGCCGGCGTGTTATTCACTCATTTTGCTCAGCTCTTTGTGCCCTGGTTTTATTTCGCACCGGCGCCGCTGTGCTATTGGGCCGGTGCAATCACGATCGCGTTTCAACTCACGCTTATCCTGAGCGGCAATCTTTCGTGGCTGAATTACCTCACCATTGTGCTGTGTATCCCCTGTTTCGACGACCGATTCCTAGCGCGCTTCGTTCACGTTATGTCCCACGTCGACAAAACCGCACAGGTGAGCCTGCCACACGCGGTCGCCATCGGCGCGGTCACGACTATCGTGGTTGCTCTAAGCTGGCGGCCTGCGCGCAATCTCTTTTCCCGTCGCCAGCTGATGAACGCGAGCTTTGAGCCGTTGCATTTGGTTAACACCTATGGCGCCTTTGGTGCGGTAACCCGAGAGCGACTGGAGGTTGTCATCAGAGGGACTGCCGCGGAATTCGTCAATGGTTCTGTTGAATGGCGCGAATACGAGTTTAAAGGCAAACCCGGCGATGTGAACCGGCGTCCATGCATTGTTTCGCCGTATCATTGGAGGCTCGACTGGCAAATGTGGTTCGCCGCCATGTCGCCTCCGGAGTTTCATCCTTGGATTTTCGCTCTCCTGCAACGATTGCTTGAAGGAGATAAGAAGATTCTTCGATTGCTTGCCCGTAATCCTTTCCCGAATGCGCCGCCGAAATTCATCCGGGCTGACTGGTATCGTTACCAATTCACCCAACCCGGTGAGCGCGCCTGGTGGACACGCACGTATGTGAGCGATTACCTGCCGCCAATGACTCTTCGCCACACTTCAAGCGACGTGCATCCACCGACGTGACGCAAAATTGGTCTGAAATTATGGCACCAGGAAGATCTTGCCTGTGTAAGGATCTTTCACGGCCGACCCGGGAGGAAAAGAGCTGACATCGATGTAACCACCCTCAGGTAAATAAGGACTCGTCACGACGCCTTTTTGCCCTGAGACAGGGATCCCGTAGGGCAAGTCGCCCTTCGCCTTTTCCGGAGGCGCGGGTAAAGCCCGCTTCTGTTCCTTCGCGAGCACTGTTGGCTGTTCGACTGGAGTCGGTGATGCCTCAGCAACCTCTAATTGCGGCGAAGTCGATCGCCGGGAGGGGTGCTTCGTCGTCTTCTTCGAGGGTTGACTGGGCTGGAAGGCTTTTGCAATCGACTTGCCAACTTTGCTGAAAAAATCTCCCACAGGGTCAGCTTTCACGCTGTGTCCGCTAAGCAGGAACAGCGCGCTCACCGGCAGGCAGACCCAGCGCGTCCGAAAGAGACGAATATTCAAATTATAGGCGTTCAATGTGGAACCAGGATTTTCCGTGAAGATTGAAACCAAAGGTAAAAGAAAAGTTTCAGCACGATTGGACTTGAGTCACGCTTTATTACTCTTTCCGGGATTGTAGACTGTCGGTGCCTGCCCCTTTCAAAACGGATAATGCAACTGGACCACCTGCGGTTCATCGCCAACGGAGACGACAAAGATCTCGGTATAATCGGCTTCGGGAATGCTAACGGGCCTTGTAATCCCGAGCGCCTTGACCAGCTCAGGAATCGTATTGCCATGTCCGACTACTAACGCATTGCCGCTTGCTGCGCGTAATTTCGCCACGAGGCCGGAAATGTCATTTGCCGGAACGACTGTGGGATTAACGTTCGCCTCGCCCGCCGTTGGCTCTGCTGTTTCCTGTGTCCGCTTGAATTCGGTAACGAACACGGAAGTGATTTGAGCATCCTTCAGAATACGCGCCAGTGCTTCCGCGCGCTTTCGACCAGCAACAGATAGATCAGGATCGTTGCCGTTGCTGCTTGCCTTTTCCGCGTGTCGAACCAGGAAAAGGACGGGCGTGGCGCCGGCAACAGCTGCCAGTAGCAACGAAATCGAAAGAATTAGGGCGAGATGTTTCATTTTGAAAAACTGAATGAATAGAGTCTGGCAATAACCGCCGACGGGAATATATCGCAGTTTCCCAAGCGATTGGTCTCACTTTGGGTAGAAGTTTAAGTTTTGCTAGTGCCTTATCACTTGTCGCTGGTTTTCGATTCG
>JBLMXD010000056.1:0-5907 GCA_050257575.1 Alphaproteobacteria bacterium
TCATTAACGGCGAGTTTTCCGTACGTCGCAAAACCAGCGACGATTACCGACAAGGTCAGCAGCACGGTCATCACCGGCCGACGAATAAAGGGACCGGAGAGTCCCGAGCCTTTAACTGGAACTAGTTTTGCAGTCGGCTCCGGAACGTCGGCCGCAAACGATTTCGACCTAATGCGTCGCTGATCTTTTACGTCGCGCTCGCCGTCATGTTCTTCTCCGTCATTCATATGACATTGCGCTCTTCGACGCCGCCGGGCGGTCACCCGTCCCAGGCGCCTGCGGCGCATACGGCTGCGGAGTTACGGTAGCTCCCGGAGAAAGCGCTAGCTGGCCCGTGACAACCACCGTTTCGCCAGCTTTTAAGCCGTTCTCGATAACGGTGAGGTCGCCCTGCTGGCGCTGGCCTGGCGTTACCGGTCGAAGTTCGACGGTATTGTCGGATTTCACGACAAAAACGAACGGCCCGCTCTGGCTAATCTGAACGGCTTGCGACGGCACCAGTGTCGCATCCTTCAGAGTGTCCAGAATGAACCGGACCAGCACAAACTCCGAAGGCCACAGCGCACGATCAGGATTTGCCGTGACCCCTCGAACCCTGACGGTTCCGGACCCAGGCTGCACTGCGTTGTCTATGAAGTACAAGTCGCCCGTGCGCGGCGCGATCGAACCATCCGCCAGGTACGTCTCCACCTTTACGTTCGCGCCACCGAGATATTTTCGCACCAGCGGCAGATCGTTTTCAGCCACGGTAAAATCGGTGTAAATCGGATCCAAACCCTGAATGGTGACAAGTGGCGCAGTCGATGGTCCAACCAAATTGCCGACGTCAACGTTGCGTAAACCTACTCGCCCATTGATCGGCGACTTGATGTAGCAGTAATCGAGGTTCACCTGGGCGGCTTCCGCCGCTGCCTGAGATTTTTGCGCGTTCGCCAGTGCAGTGTCGTACTCCTGCTGTGATATCACTTTCCTCGCACGCAGCTCTTCCTGTCGCTTCAATGTCACCTGATCTAACGCAGCCTGCGCCTTCGCCTGGTCGAGAGCAGCCTGATAGGGTCGGGGATCGATGGTGAACAGCGGATCGCCTTTTTTAACGTCGGAGCCATCCTGAAAATGGCGCTCGATAATTTTCCCGCTCACCTGCGCTTGCACCTGTACTGTCTCGTACGCGGCGCATGTGCCGATCTCATCCAGGTAAAGTGGTACATCCTTGGTAACAACTTTGGCTACAGTCACGGGACGCACCTGCGATTGGGCGGCCTTAACCTCGGTAGCCCTCTGTTGAAAAATCCTGTAAGTCACGAAGGCAGCCAGCAGAATGAAAAGCAAGTACGCCCACTTGGGAATTCTCTGATTTGCAGTACGGGCGCGTTTCGTTTGAGGCCTGGTCAAGGGCTGAGGAGCACCATAGCCCATGATCTTTTGATCGCTCACCGGCGCGTTGGCTTTCATTTGGATTCCCTGTGAGATGACCTTTTTCCTGGAATCGAATCTCGCCGCTTGGTGCGGCCGTTGTGCGGAGCCAAACCGCGAGCAGTAGCACCAACGTCTCTTGCGCAGGCTTTATCATTCTTCTCGGCACGCTCCCGAATATGCGCCAGCACATTCATACAGGTCTCAAGCTGAGAGGTTGAAATCCCGGAAAGGAGCTCGTTTCGCAAGGTCTCGGCGCTCGAATTGATCCGAGAAATCACACGTTGAGCCCGCCGTCCAAGCAACACCATATTGCAACGGCGGTCTCGCGGCGAACTATTGCGTGTGATCCAGTTTTCGCGTTCGAGCCGATGCAACAGCGTCACTACAGTCGGTTCTTCCACACCGAGCCGCGCGGCAATCTCGGTCTGTGTCAGCGCGTCACCCGCGATCGATAAATGCATCAGGGTCCGCCATTTCGCCTGGCTTAGCCCCATCGGCTTGAGACGCTGGTCCAGCTTTTGCCGCCATGCACGGGCTGTGCCATGGAGTAACTGGCCAAATGTTTCAGTGGGGTCGGCGGTGGGCATGGACGCTTAGACCAAATTAGTTAGTATGCTAACCAATTCCAATCTAAGAATCTGTCAATCGCCCTTTGCAGGGGCCACTTCGAACAGAACCATCTCGCGTTTGCTGTAATCCTTCACACGAGCAATCGGACGCGCCCGGAGCGGCGCCCACTTTTGGGCCCCCAATGCCTCGGCTTCCTCTTCAGTTCGGATGAGAAAGTAATGCACATTACCCGGCAGCATTTTGACAAAACTGACATATTGGATCGGCGCTTTCACATAAAAAAAGACCGGCTGGTAGTCTGGATTCACCGCATAAAGCGTCTCCGTTGCGGGCACGTGTGCGTTGATTTCTGCAGCGGCCTTTTTCACCTGCTGTCGGTTTCTCAAGATCAATGTAGTGATGGGATAACCGATCGCTCCGATCACGAAGGCCATTGCGACGAACGCTGTCACGACCGTCCTCAGCAATTCAGGTTTGTTCCTGGCAAACCGGTAAGGCCATTCCACCGCGTTTGCCGCACAGATCATCGCAAGCAGCCAACACGCCGGAACAATCGCAGGCATGCTGTATCGAGCGACCGCGCCCGGAACCAGGTTTACGCCTATGAAGGGGACGGCGATGCCCCAGGATAATGCGCGCGCCATTCGGCGTTGGGCTTCATCATGAAATTTTGAAAATCGCACAAACGGAAACACAAGAAGCCAAGGAAGAAAATAGATTAACCCGCGGGGGATATTTTGTATCCAACTGAAAAATTTAAAATCGATACCTTTCAGTCGACCGGTGTACTGGGCAGACCACTTGTCCATCGCAACGCCTGCTGTCGTCCTATAGAGGAATGGAATCGCCCAAGCCGCGGCAATCCCAATCATCACCGCCAGCGCGACAAAGTGCGCCGGATGAAAGAGAAGCCGCCATTGCTTGGAATACGCCAGTACCGCCAACACTATCCCGTAGAAAAATACCAGGTGCGTCGGTCCTTTTGCCAGCAGGCCAAATCCAAGAAAAACGGCTGCCGGTATCCAGATAAGCCATGCAGATTTCTTTTGAAGGAAAAAGCTCAACCAGAAAATAATCGCGAGACCGCAAAGAGAGACATAGAGCGCTTCGATCTCAATCAATCGGCCCTTTTCGATGATACCGATGTTGGTCATCCAGATCAGCGCCGCAATCATCGAGCCCCCCGCACCGAGACTGGCACGTGCTATGGTGACGAAGGCAATGGCTACTGCCAGCACGGAAAAGGCTGAGGGCAGGCGTGCCGTCCACTCGTTGCGCACTCCAGTGATTTTGAACGACGCTGCTACCAACCAGTTCACGAGGGGCGGCTTGCGATAATATGGAGAGCTCCCTACTTGGGGGACAATGTAGTTTCCGGTTTCGAGCATTCGGACAGCCGGCAGAATCCGGCGTCCCTCTTCTCCCTTAATGGCGATCGAGCCGAGGGCCGGTAAATAGATCACAGCCCATGCAAGCACAACGACAGCAACGGCACGAAGCCGTGAATTTATCAGGTCTGTAACATTCACTTGTTGCTCGCGATTTATCCGAAGCAGAGCACCGGACGTCAAATGAAACCGAAGCCCGGCTTGACTGGAGGGGTTCGCAAAGGTAAGCTATCGCCCTAGTCCGCGCGCTGATCGGAGTGGGAACTGGTGTCCCACTCTTTTTAGTCTGCGGGCTGCATGTTTTTTATGAACGCCGAATTTATTGCCATGCTCGACTACCTGGAGCGGGAACGCGGGATTAAGCGCGAGATCCTGCTCGAGGCGGTTTCAAACGCTCTACTCTCAGCGTCGAAAAAGAGCGTTGGAGCGTCACGCGATTTGCGCATCGACATTAACCGCAAGACAGGCGAAATCCGCGCGCTGGCAAATTTACTCGTTGTTGATGACGTGGGAAATCCTCAGGATGAAATTGACCTTTCCAAGGCGCGCAAGATCAATCCAAACGCCAACGTGGGCGACACGGTAGAAGTCGAAGTCACGCCGAAAAACTTCGGGCGTATCGCGGCGCAAACCGCCAAGCAGGCGATGATGCAGCGGATTCGTCAGGCCGAAAAGGAAATGATTTACGAGGAATTCAAGGATCGCGCCGGCGAAATTGTCAGTGGCACAGTGAGACGGTTCGATCGTTCGGACGTCATTCTCGACCTTGGTAAATTTGAAGCAGTGATGCCGCAGCGCGAGCGAGTCGCGGTCGAGGATTACAATGTGGGTGACCGTCTGCGGGCCTACGTAGTGGCAGTGGAAAATGGCGTCCGCGGTCCGGAGATTATCGTCTCTCGGAGTCATCCGAATTTTGTTCGTCGGCTGTTTGAGCTGGAAGTAAGCGAGATTGCCGATGGCACTGTGGAGATTCGCGGCATCGCCCGGGAAGCGGGTTATCGTACCAAGATCGCGGTGTGGAGCGCGAATGAAAAAGTCGACCCGGTAGGTGCATGCGTCGGAATGCGGGGGTCGCGCGTTAAAAACATTGTTCGCGAGCTCAATAACGAAAAGGTGGATATCATCCGGTGGAGTTCGGATCCAAAGGAGTATATTTTGGAAGCGCTCAAGCCGGCGAAAGTCAAGAACCTGACGTTCGATACCGAGAAAAAGAGCGTGCAAATCTCTGTTGATGAAGATCAACTTTCGCTCGCCATCGGGAAAAAGGGACAGAACGCCCGACTCACTTCGCGACTAACCGGCTGGGAAATCAACATCGGCAGGGACACGACGGCGACGACGGTAGTGGAACAGAAGGTTGCGCAAGCGGCACAGACTCTGGCCAGCGCGCTACCGGTCACCGAAGAACAGGCGCTGACTTTGGTGAAATCGGGATTTACCAATTTGGAAGGATTGCGCGATGCAGATGTGCAGGATTTGGTCGATATTCTGGAGGTGGACGAAGCAAAGGCGCAGGAAATTTACGACGCGGTACCCCGGCAGGAAGTCGTACACTAGCATGGCTCCGTTTGAGGACGCTTGAGCCATGAGCGGAATTTTAGAGGAACAACAATGGCAACGAAGACGAGCAGCAAAACTGCAACGCGTAAGCCAGCTCCAAAAGCTTTCGGAGCCGGACGCAAGACCACCGCTGCTCAGAAGCCAGTCGCCGGGCCAAAGGGTAAGCCGCTAAAAAAAGGACCTGAAAAGGACGTTGCGCCGGCGGAGGCAACGACCTCCGGCAAGCAACGCACAGTACGTCCGGAAAAAGCGGAGCTTCTGGGAAAGGCGTCCCCTCCCCTGGAGAGTGTCTCGCTCATCGATCGAAAAAAGCCGGCAAAAAAATCGCCAGATGGTGAGGTAAAAACAAAGCGCACAGTTTTACCGCCGATCTCGCGTATCCGCGCATCGCTTGAAGCCACTGCCATTTCAACAAAAGCAGCGTCAACAGCTCAAGCGCAAGCACCACAACCTGAAACGCCGCCTGTTCAAGAAGAAGAACGTCCTGTCGAAGCGGAGTCAGCTCCGACTGAAACGGAAGCCGAGTCGCAGCAGAAGGTCCTCCTTATCAAGCCTCCCATCGTTGTTAAACAGTTCGCTTCTGAACTCGGATTAAAGCCGCATCAACTGATCGCAGAGTTGATGACGCACAACATCTTCGCCAACATCAATCAGACAATCGAACCCGACGTCGCCGCAAAGATTGCGGAAAATCACGGGTTCATTCTGGAAAAAGAGCGGCGGGAAAAAGGCGCCGGTGTTCACAAGATCGAACAGCCCGTGGTGGCGCCGCCGCCTCCGGTTATTGAAAAGGAAGAGGAACTCAAGTCTCGCGCGCCCATCATAACTTTCATGGGGCACGTTGATCACGGCAAAACCTCATTATTGGATGCGATCCGCAAGACGCGCGTTGCAGCCGGCGAAGCTGGCGGAATCACACAACACATCGGTGCCTACAGCGTCGAGCATAACGGGCATCAAATTACCTTTATCG
>JBLMXD010000057.1:0-8114 GCA_050257575.1 Alphaproteobacteria bacterium
CCGTTCTCTGTCATTCCTGCGGAACTTCGAACTGGCTCATGAGTTTGAATGTCTCGTACCGTTTGGCGACTTCTTCCATCGATAAAGTACGCAGCCGCTCGAGGCTAAACGCTTCCACGCAAAAACTGGCCAGTACGCTTCCGTAAATCATCGCTCGCCGAAGATCGTTGAAATGCACTCTTTTGACCGTGCCGGCGAGATAACCAGCCATACCCCCGGCAAATGTATCCCCTGCCCCGGTCGGATCGTGAATGTCCTCCAGCGGATATGCGCCACAACTGAAGAACTGATCTTCTTTTCCAAAGAGCAGCGCGCCGTGTTCGCCCTTTTTTATAGCAACGTACCGCGGGCCCATTATCTGAATGCAACGACCGGCCTTAATCAGGCTGGTCACTTTCGTGATTTCGCGGGCTTCGCTGTCGTTCAGAATGAGAAGATCAACGCGCCGGAGCAGGGCATCGAGATCCGACCTGGCTGTCTCGATCCAGAGATCCATGGTGTCGGCCACAACAAATCGTGGACGCTCCATTTGCTCCAGCACATGCGCCTGGAGCGAGGGCGCGATGTTTGCCAGCAAAACAAAATCGGTTTGACGATACGACTTTGGTAGCACCGGCTCGAAATCTTTAAATACATTGAGATCGATGGAGCGCGTCTGGCGGGTGTTCAGGTCCCATGAATACTCGCCTGACCAGCGAAAAGTTTTTCCGTCCACTTGTTGCACGCCTTTAGTGTCGATTTTCCGCGACTTCCAGAAATCGAATTCCGATTGGGGAAAGTCATCACCGACGATGCCAACCAATCGGACCGGCGAAAAGAAACTCGCCGCAAGCGAAGCATAGGAAGCGGATCCCCCTAACAAATTTGAATGCTCCTCAACCGGGGTCTTGACGGTGTCGATTGCGATGGAGCCAACAACAAGGACGGACATCGGGAAAGGTTAACTGTTTACACTGTTACAAGGTGTGCTCACGCCAGCATGTCGGCGGCACAGCGGGCATAATCAACAATGCTGTTCGCCTTGAGCAATGCTGAAACCATCACGACACGCTTCGCACCGGCATCGATCACGGCCTGAAGATTATCGATGTTGATTCCGCCAATACAGAAGATTGGCAGGTCCACTTCGGCATAGACGCGGCGAATGTCCGCCAGGCCAATCGGCACATAGTCCGGCTTTGTGGGAGTAGCAAAGATCGGGCCGAATCCGATATAGTCCGCGCCTTCGCGCTCGGCGGCGCGCGCCTGGTCGAGACTATGCGTAGATTTTCCAATCAAAATTTTGCGAGCAGCTTTCTGCCGCGCCAGTTCGACCGAGTCATCATCCTGCCCGACGTGCACACCTTCAACCAGCACTCGGCTGGCAATTTCGGCATGGTCATTCACGATCAGAGGTGTGGAAGCGTTCTCTGTTAGTTCATGCAGCTCCGCTGAGAGGTCGGCCAGTTCGTCGACTGATTTCTCTTTTCCGCGTAGCTGAATGAGGTCGACGCCGCCTTCGACCATTTGCTCAACAACACGAGAGGCATCGAACGGCTGGATGTACCCAAGGTCAATGATTCCATAGAGACGGCACTTGCTGAGCGCTCTCATCGCATGGTGTAGTGCGCGCGGTCCCCAACGGATTTCCGCCGCGCTAAAACCGATGCGCTCAGGACAGCGCACGCTACAGCACGCAGCGCTTCACTCATGAAGACGAAGGGGACGCGATTGCAGACTGAGTTTGCCCGCCGAAATGAGGCGATCGAGCAAGCCGGTGTCGTAGTTGCCGTCGCGAAAATCCCCGTTGCGCATCATCGCGGCATGAAACGGCACGGTCGTTTTGATGCCGTTAATGTAGTACTCATCCAAGGCGCGGCGCATTCGATCAATTGCGTAAGTCCGCGTGGAACCCACGGTAATTATCTTCGCGATCAGCGAATCGTAGTAGGGCGGCACCGTGTAGCCGGTGTAAACGTGCGAGTCAATGCGGACGCCACGGCCTCCAGGCGCGTAATAAAAATCGATACGGCCAGGTGTCGGCTGAAAATTGTTGGCGGGATCCTCGGCATTGATACGGCATTGGATGGCGTGCAAGCGCGGCACTGCGCGGGCGATATGAGGTGAGAGCGGTTGGCCGGCGGCGATTCGGATCTGCTCTTTTACAAGATCGCATCCATACACTTCTTCGGTAATGGTGTGCTCCACCTGGATGCGAGTGTTCATTTCCATGAAATAAAAGTGCTTGTCCTGGTCGACCAAAAATTCAATCGTGCCGGCATTTTCGTAGCCGACGGATTTCGCCAATTTCACCGCAGCGCTGCCGATTTTCTTGCGCAGACCCGGGGTCATCAGTGGCGACGGGCATTCTTCAATGACTTTCTGGTTCCTCCGCTGAATGGAGCAGTCGCGTTCGCCAAGATGCACGACGTGCCCATGGCTATCGGCCATGATCTGAAATTCAATGTGATGCGGATTAGTGATGAGCTTTTCCAGGTAAACCTGATCATCTCCAAACGCCTTTTGTGCCTCATGACGCGCGCTATGGAAGGCTGATTTGAGGCTGGGCTCATTATGCGCAGCGCGCATACCGCGACCGCCACCGCCACCAGCCGCCTTGACCATCACCGGGTACCCAATCTTTTTCGCGATCTTCATCGCCTCCTCTTCCGTTTGGACGATTCCATCGCTGCCAGGAGTAACCGGCACGCCGGCTTTGCGCGCTGCGGCTCGGGCGGCATTCTTATCGCCCATTGATTGCATCGCACGCGAGGGCGGTCCTATGAACTTGATTTTGCAGCTCTCACAGACTTCTGCAAAATGCGGGTTCTCAGCCAGGAAGCCGTAGCCTGGATGGATCGCGTCGACGTCGCCGATCTCCGCTGCGCTCATGATACGATCGATTCTCAAATAACTTTCCAGACTGGGCGCCGCGCCGATGCAGATCGCTTCATCGGCTAGCTGAACGTGCAGCGAATCGACATCCGCTTCTGAATAGACCGCTAGAGTGCGAATCCCGAGTTCCTTGCAGGCGCGAATCACCCGCAGCGCGATTTCTCCGCGGTTGGCAATTAGAACTTTCTCGAACATTGGGCTGCGCGATTCGGGGCGCCGGGCGGTCGGGCCCCACCATTCCTGTGTTAATGCACTCGGAAAAGCGCCTGGCCGAATTGAACGGGCTTGCCGTTTTCAGCAATCACTTCGGCAATGACACCGGTAATCTCCGCTTTGATTTCGTTCATCACTTTCATCGCCTCGATAATGCAAACGACCGTGTCTGCGGTAACGGCTTTCCCGATATCAACAAAAGGCGGCGCATCGGGCGACGCGGCACGATAAAACGTCCCCACCATCGGCGACACGATCTCTCTCGTCGGGACGCTTTCGGCCGGTTTCGGTGCAGGCGCCGGAATTTCGGCTCCCGTAGCCGCGGCCTTGGTCGGTTCAGCAGCAGCGGCGGGCGTAACAGCAGTGCCTTGCGGCCTCGCGGTTCCTCTCTCCAGCTTAAGACGAAAGCCCTCCTTTTCGATCTCGAAAACCGAGAGATCGTGTTTCTTCATCAAATCGATGACGGCTTTGATTTCTTTGATGTCTCTGGGATCCAAAGGTTGATTCTGGTTAAGACTGAAGCGTTTTAGCTAAAGCAGTTTTGTAGGGAAACGTCAAGCGCGGGCTGAAGTGACTGGATTTTTGGCAACCGGCGTCCGCTAAGGCTTTGAACTCAGGCGTGTTCGCCACTCCATTACTCTATTACCCCGTCGCTTCACTTTCGGATTGTCGATGAGACCGATGACTACGTCGTCGTTGATAAACCGCCGTTTCTTCTGGTTCACCCGACAAAGCCAGGCAACACACCGACTCTCTGGAAACAATTGCGCGATCTGCTTGCATTCGAAATTGCCAGCGGCGGACAGGTTTCGATTGTGAACCGGCTCGACCGCGAAACCAGCGGGCTGGTGCTGGTTGCAAAAACGGCAGCGGCCGCGCGCGACTTCGGGCTCTTGATGCAGCGACATCAGTTTCGGAAAGAGTATTTTGCCATCGTCTGGGGTTGGCCGAAATGGAAGCACAAAATCGTTGACGCCCCCTTGGAGCGCCAAGGCAAGCACGGATATTCGGCGATTTGGCTTAAACAAATGATTCATTCTGCCGGTGCGCCAGCGCAGACGGAATTTGTTGTTGAACGGCGGTTTACCCGGTCCACGTCGTCGGGCGCTCGTTTCAGCCTCCTTCGTGCCATTCCGCGGACAGGCCGAACGCATCAGATTCGCGTGCATCTCGCCTCCATCGGCCACGCCATTGTGGGCGATAAGATTTATGGTCCCGACGAGCAGTTGTATCTGCGTTTCATCGAAACCGGATGGACTCATGAACTTGAGCACAAACTTCTTCTCCCGCGGCACGCTTTGCACTCGGCAAAACTGGAAATCGGGGGCGCGCGGGCCTGGAGCAGTGCGCTTCCTGCTGATCTTGCGGAATTCTGCAGCGGCGGCCTCTAGTCAGTCGACAAATGGTGAGACCGTCGCAACGTGAGTTTGGCATTCACGAAACGCCATCAGCCCATTGCAAGAGAATGACCGACCAGTATCGTAGGCGCGCCGGATGAACTCTCTTCGCATCTGCATTGGTTGCCTCGCTCTTTCAATCTGCTCGCAAGTTTTCGCCGGTGTTGAAAGCCAAACGAGCGGCGCTGCCAGCGGAGAATTCGATCCGGACCGAATCGAATTTGCCCTGGAGACCGGCTACTTGTTTGGCGCCATTAATCCGCCGGAGGATTATCAAATCGGTGCGCTGTTTCTAACAGAAAGAATCCGATGGGGAGTCATTCGAACCGATAACTGGCTGCGCGGCTATCATCAGTTCTATGTCAGCGCGATTGCAGAGCCGATTTTCAAAGGAATTGAGAATCACTACTTCGGATTCAACGTGGGGTTTCGCTACAACTTCGTTCAGCCTCACTCGCGATTCGTTCCGTATATTTCGGGTGGTATAGGGGCCGGCGGGATCGACAGCCACCCTGACGTGCCGGGCGGTCAAGGGCAGGATTTCACGTTCAACATTCTCTCAGCCGCGGGCATTTCCTACCTGATGGATGATCATTGGAAACTGGACGTAGGCGCGCTTTACCAGCATTTGTCCAACGGCGGACAAACCGATCCTAATCCAAGCCTGAACCTGTTTGGCCCGCAGGTCGGCGTCTCGTACTCGTTTTAACGTTTCTTGTCATGTCGAGCGGAATCGGGAAAGCTCGCGCGTCGCAAGCTGCGGCCACTACAACACACGATGAGCGCGCCTAACGAAAACGTCCTTGTCATCCGGCGGGAACTCTTCGATCAGCTCGGAAGCTTTCAAGGGCTCAACTTCCAGCCACAAAAATACCTCGAGGCGTTCCTCTCACGCGGAAACAATTTTTTTCTGTCCCGCCCTGAAGCGGAAATCAATCCTGCCTGCAAACAAATCATTCCCTACGCGTTGATCGCATTTGAGAACAAGGTTGCTTACTACGTCCGGGGAAAGAAAGCGGGCGAACAGCGTCTTGTGGCAAAGGGCTCGATCGGGATTGGTGGTCACATGAATGAGACCGATGAATCGCTGTTCGCTATGGACGAACAGGCATATCGCGCCGGTGTAGAGCGCGAAGTCAACGAAGAGATCAGGATCAATACTCCCTTTGAAGACCGAATCGTTGCGCTTCTGAACGACGACACTACCGAAGTTGGTAGTGTTCACCTCGGGATCGTTCACGTTTTCAAACTGGCCGAACCGAAGATAGAAAAGCGTGAAGCGATGATTACCGGGCTGACATTTCTACCAAAAGAGGAATTGCTTGCCCGTCGCGAAACCATGGAGATGTGGTCGCAGATCTGTCTCGATTCGCTCGACCAGTTATTGCTGTAGCCGCCGTTTCGCGGAAGCAGTCGCCAAGGTGTGGTTTATCCGCCAGGTGGAGGAGGTGAGGTTCCTGGCGAGGCCTCAGCCGCCGGCGATGTTTCGGCCGCGGGCGAAGCTCCAGTTGCCGGCGAACCTTCCGCTGGTGCAGTAGCGGCAGGGGCAGCCGCAGGTGGAGGGGCAAGTGCGGGTGCTGCCGCTGGCAGTTGCTGCGGAATGAATGCAATCTCGTCAATTTGCCAGCGGCCAACCGGGTGCGAGACGGTCAGATCCATATCGGCGTATCTCTCGGGATAATATATCCGCGTATGGAACGAGCCATGCGGCTCAAAGAAATGTGATTGAAATTCAATCTTGCCCTGGACATCGACCGGTCGAACAGGTGCCCCCATCTTCACAATCTCATTCATGAACTCCTGTTGCGTCGACGCCGGAAAGTTCATGCGCGCTTGGGGACTGAGCCGGGAATTGAAGAAATTTATGTCGTGTCCCACGGCGATGCGCTGGATCGCGTCTTTGGCAAAAGCTGTTCCTTCTCTGGCGCTGGCCTGCTTTTGCGCGTTGAGCCACCACCACGCTCCAGTAAGCAACAGCAGCACGATCACGAGCAGAACAACGACCTGCCCGGATGACTTTCGTTTAGGATTCAATCTTAGTTGTTTCATCTTCGTTTAGTATGCGAACCCCATGCTCTTGATCACTTCGCCATTACGGATGAGCACGGAATGTTTTTGCTTCCCTGTGTAAACGCCGAACCGGTTTCTCGCGTTCACGGTAAAATTAACAAGATATCCGGAGACAGCTTCACTGCCCTTCCCTAAATCGGTTGGCTTTGGTTCTCCGTTCCATTCAATGCGCGCGCTGTCTGGATCGATCAATTGTTTGTTCAGCCACAGCATGACGAGCGCCCTATAGTCCGTAGGATATGGGCCGTAACGCGTCGTATCCGCAGAGGGAGTTTGAGCATTTAGGCTGCTGACGCCGCTCACTCCCAGGCCGACCGCGCAAACTAGCGACAGCGACACCAACGCTTTCATATGGCCTGTTTACCATCGGTTAAAGCGGCTAGTCCAGCCTAATGAATCATTGTCTGTCAAGCTTTTGAGCAGTAAATAATGCCTACTTTCGTGAAACGTTTAACGTTTCGCGGTCCTGTGCATGAAGAAATCGTTGCTTTGCTTTGCAATCATTGCCGGGTTGACGGCAGCGTCGCTGCCAATTCTCCCATGCGAAAGCCAAGCCCAAATTTCGAGTGCCGCGATTTCGGAAACTGGCACGCATGGCTCGCCCGCCGCCATCGATAGCGGCGCCGCCGTTTCCCCCGCTCCACACCAGGCGATGTCGCTTGATCCGGCCGCAGCAACACAAACCTGGCTGGATAGCGTGCCAAGGGAGAAACGCGAAAAATCGGACGCTTATTTCGAGGGAGGCTACTGGCTGATCCTGTGGAATTACCTCTTGGGCGCGGGGATCTCGATCTTGTTACTATCGTCCCGATTTTCGACGCAGCTACGCGATTTATCGGAGCGATTAACGAGGTCAAAATCGCTGCAAGTCGCCTGTTATAGCGTTCCGTATTTGTTACTCGTTTATGTCTTAAGTTTTCCACTCAACCTCTACGAGCACTTTTTCCGCGAGCATCAGTACGGGCTGGCAACGCAGACTTTCCCCGCGTGGTTTGGCGAGCAGTTGATTGGTCTCGGAATCACAATCGTCGGCGGCACAATCTTCTTGACCGTGCTCTACGCCGTATTCCGGCTGGCACCCAAAACATGGTGGATTTGGGGAACTGTGGTAGCTGTTGTTTTCTCTTTCATTTTGATCTTCCTGGGGCCCGTATTCATTGAGCCGCTCTTCAACACCTATAAACCGCTCACTAAGCCTGAAATCAGCGAGCCCATTCTTGCGATGGCGCGGGCGAACCAGATTCCTGTCAAACAAGTGTACGAGGTGGACGCTTCCCGTCAGACAACACGTGTAAGCGCAAATGTCTCGGGACTTCTCGGCACTGCACGTATCGCACTGAACGACAATCTCCTTAAGCAATGCACCATACCGGAGATTCGGGCGGTAATGGCTCACGAGATGGGTCATTATGTTCTAAATCATGGAGCAAAACTGCTGACCGATTTGGGTGTTTTTGTCCTGATCGGGTTCTTGCTGACCCGAATTTTGTTCGACGCTGCGGTTACGCGCTGGGGCCAAAAATGGGGCGTGCGCGGCATTGCCGACCCGGCCGGGCTACC
>JBLMXD010000058.1:0-14222 GCA_050257575.1 Alphaproteobacteria bacterium
GCCAGAGCTTCGAAAAGATTTTCGATGTGGTGTGGGGCGGCGATCGCAAACCTGACAAGTGGACGGGCCGGGTCCCGGCGATCCAGAGCACGGTAGATCTCGAGAAGGCCACCTACACCAATAGCGTCGGCTCGACGGAACTCAAAACGGTTTGGACCGATCCTGAGTTCAATGCCAGCCTGCATGCGTTCTATTACGCGCGTGTGCTGGAAATTCCCACGCCGCGATGGTCACTTATCCAGGCTGTAAAGGCAGGAGTTCCACCGCCCGACGTCGTGCCGCTTACCGGGCAGGAACGCGCCTGGTCGTCGCCCATCTGGTACACGCCCAGCGCTGATGCGCGCAAGAATGCACCTGCCGGCATGACCGTAGCCGATCTGAAGAAGAAGGGCGCTACCCAGTTGGGTGATGCTCAACTGAAGGCCTTCATCGTGGGCAAAGCTTTCTGGGTGCGCAACAACGTCACCAGCGCCACGTTTAGCGTCAGCTACACGGTCGATGGTGACAGCAACGTGTGGCACATTGGAAAGTACACCACCCTGCCCAGCTATTTGGGTAATCCAATTCTCAACGGTTACCAAGGGGCCACCACGCCGTACAAGATCGAAGGTGGCAAAGTGGTTACCAAGGTCTCGCAGGCTCCCTACTCGATCACGATCTACAAGCTAGGCGACACCTATTACGGCGCGCGCAGCAATGAGTTCGGTTATGCGAACTACGAAATGATTCCTTCCCCGCAGTTTGTCCTGAATCCGCTTACGGCAATGATCAACCAGTTCTCGATTGAGCTGGGGCTGACTCAGCAACAAAAGCAACAGATTGTCCCCATCCTCAAGGAGACGGCGCCTCAACTGGAGGCCTTGAAAAAGAAAACTTCACTCAAGCCATTGCAGAAAATAGAGCAGTTGAAGCAAATCGTTGATACAGTGGACAGCAAAGTCACTCCGCTCCTGAACGCCGACCAACGGCAGAAGTTCGACGCGCTTCGTGACGAGCATCGACGACAGTTGATCGAAAAGATGGCTAGCCAGGCCGTGGATAAGGTGGGGTCCGATCTGAAAAAGGTGGAGACAGATGCGGAGAAAACGGCCGCGGATATCCTGCAGAAAGCGAAGGCCGAACTCAGATAATAGATGGAGCGGCTGGCAAAAAGATTTTCGAGAAAAGACTTTTACGATGTTCGTCTCGAATTCCAGTTCAAGACTTCTTAAGAACGAAGTTCCGGTCTTGAATGCGGCGCAGGGCGCGAAGGCGCATTCGCGACTGCGCCGCTACTTTTCTGTCGTTTACCGCTGGTTACGCGAACCTCTTCTTCACTTCCTGCTCATAGGTGTTGTCCTTTTTGGTTTCTACTCCTATCTCAATCGCTCGAAAAGTGGAACTCAGTCGCCGAAACAGATCGTGCTGTCGCTCGACGAGCTTGCCACGATGACAGCCTATTTTGAATCGCAGTGGCATCGTCCGCCAACTCCAAAGGAGTTTCAGGCCATGGTAGAAGACAAGGTCAAGGAAGAGGTGTTGTATCGCGAGGGCCTTGTTATGGGTTTGGACAAGGACGACACAATTGTTAAACGGCGCATGGTGCAGAAGGTGCTCTTTCTGGTCGAGGACGTTGCTGCAGCGCACGAGCCTTCTACTGCAGAACTGAAAGCGTGGTTCGAAAAAAACACCGACAAATTCGCTCTCCCAAGCCGCTATAGCTTTCGGCATGTTTATTTTTCTCCCGATAAACGGGGCAAGAATGCTTACAATGATGCTGCCGGGATGCTGACGAAAATCGCCGGCCGACCGGAAGACTCGTCGTTGATCGCGCCGGCTGCGGACCGCTTCATGTTCCAGGATTACTACGGCGATCGCACGCCCAGCGCGATTGCGAAGGAATTCGGGCCGCAATTTGCGGTGGCTCTGGAAAAGGTAAAGCCTGGTTCCTGGCAGGGACCGATCGAGTCCGGATATGGCTGGCACCTGGTCTTTGTTGACACTGTCATTCCCGGCCGAGTTCCGGCTTTCGAGGAAATCGAATCAGATGTCAAAACTGCATGGCTAGGCGAACAGAAAGCGCAAGCTCGGGACAAAGCCTACAAGAGCTTGCGCTCCAAGTATACGGTGCTTCTGCCTGCTCCTCCGGACAAGCAGATTGCAACCGCCCCCACGCCTCCACCCAAAACAGAGATTCCCACCTCCTCAGGCGAAGGGTTATGATTCGAACTAGCAGCCACTTTGGAAATGGTAGGGACGGCTCGCCGAGCCGTCTATTCTGCCAACGCCGCATTCGGCTTATAGCTGTTTTCCTACTCGCGACCTTAGTCATTCTTCCCACCGCGCGAGCGCATGACGCGCGCCCGGCATATCTCGAAATCAAGGAGACGTCGCCTAACCAATTCAGCATTCTGTGGCGCACACCGGTGCTTGCCGGCGTGCGCCTGCCAGTGGTGCTAAAGCTACCTGACGAGATGCGAAACCGAATAGAGCCGAGCGTGCAGGAGCTGGCGGACTCCTTCGTCGAACGGCGGTGGGTCGATGCCGGAGCCAATGGTCTGGCTGGCAAGCGAATAGAGTTCCCAGGTCTTCAGGTGACGATCACTGATGTGCTGGTGCGTATAAAAACACTCGATGGCAGGGAATCGACGACCCTGGTTCACCCGTCGCAGCCTTGGTTTGAGCCAGCTGCTGCCCCATCGAAACTCCATGTCGCGGGCGCGTACTTACGCCTGGGCATCGAACATATCTGGAGTGGAATTGATCACCTGCTGTTTATCCTTGCGCTAATGATTCTGGTAAAAGGCACACGACGACTCATTGCTACTGTTACCGCGTTCACCGTCGCACACAGTCTTACCCTTGCGGGCGCGACGCTGGGTTTTGTGCACGTGCCGCAACAGCCGATCGAGGCGTGTATCGCCTTGAGCATCGTTTTTGTCGCCTGCGAGATTGTTCACGCGCGTCAGGGCTGGCAGGGCTGGACCGAGCGGTGGCCGTGGATAGTGGCGTTTAGCTTCGGTTTGTTACACGGATTCGGTTTTGCAGGTGCGCTAAACGCGGTCGGTCTTCCGCAGACGGCAATTCCGGTCGCTTTGTTATTTTTCAATGTGGGTGTGGAGATCGGGCAACTCCTTTTCATAGCGGCGGTGCTAAGCGTCATGGAATTGGGACGATGGCTTATGCATCGCGCGGCGATACCACGACCCGCGTGGGCTTGGCGTGTAGCGCCATACACCATTGGCGGAATTGCGGCATTCTGGACGATTCAACGCGTGGCGGCGTTTTGAAATGAAGAATCGGTTACTCGTACTCGCTGCGTTAGGCGAGGCATTAACCGGTCTTGTCCTCTTTGTTTATCCGCCAATCGGCATCAAGCTGTTGTTTGGCACAGAAGCTATTGGCGCGGCAGTCGTGATGAGCCGCATTGCCGGCATAGCGTTGATCGCACTAGGTTTGGCGTGCTGGCCTTGCGCAACGATGTCCTGCGGTGTTTTTGGTATGCTGACCTACAGTGCGCTTGCCACTTTCTATCTTCTTTATGTCGCTATCGGCGGCGAATGGGTTGGACCTCTCTTGTGGCCGGCAGTTGTGTTACACGCCGCGTTGACGCTGCTTCTCGCGGGGGCTTGGTTCAAGCGACAAGAAAATCCGTCGAACTGATTCGCGGCGTTTGATCGTTTTAACGCTTCAAGGATTGGACGATTTAAGCCGCGACAGCCATTGCCCTAAAGTCCCATAGGCATTGTTCCGTGGGTCTGGCAAGATTTGTAGCTAATGACAAGAAAATCGAACCTTATGAAGACCAATATCATCAATTCCGTTTCCGCTACTTTCATATTTCTCCTCATTGCCGGTTGCGCATCGATGACCCAGGCTCCAAGCGCACAACCTTCGGCCACCGTAAGCATTCATGAATGGTCGGCTGCTTATTATGGCTCAGCTGCGTCCGGAAAAGGTACTCTCTACTACCACGGCAGGCACCATTTCACCATCTCTGGTCTCGGCGCAGGTGGCATGGGCGCTCAAAAGATTTCGGCTACAGGCAAGGTTTATGATCTCAACAGGCTCTCCGACTTCTCGGGAACCTATCACGGGATCAGCCGCGGCCTCACCCTGATCGAAGGGAAGATGCATGCCAAGCTGACGAACCAGAACGGCGTGACCATGTATCTCGCTGCCGAGACTGAAGGCCTGGCGTCGTCCATGGGGGCGCAGGCGTTTGAGGTCAACTTAACGGATTGAGGAATTGAACCGCCGCGCTTAGGCGTCATCTCCACAAAAAAGGATGGTGCAGAATCAACGCGGCAGAGCCGCGTCGAGGACAATGCGTTCGACCTTCGAAACGATGATGTAACGATTTAACGGGCTACGTCTCTCGCTTCCAGCCATCGCCCTAAAGTCCTATAGGCGCAGCATCGCGGACGTGGCAGATTCCGCTTTTCGCAAAACAACCGAACTAAGTAGTACACCTATGAAATTAGCAACACCGACATTCTTTGCTGGGACGTTCGTCGTCGCGATGCTGACGACTGGATCTTTCTCCCGAGCCGAAATTCAAACTACCGGCGCGCCGGGTTCGCCCGATGCCACCACAACAATCAGCGGCAAACAACTGCCGCCGCCGGCGCCGAAATTCGGCGGCGTTATCAAGGAAGGTGCCTTGCAATCCAAGTCCTGGTGGCCGCCGCGAGTAGTGCCCCCTAAGGGTGCGCCGAACATTTTGTTGATCATGACCGATGATGCCGGTTTTGGTGTGCCAAGCACATTCGGTGGCGTGATCCCGACACCCAGCATGGATCGTATCGCACAAAACGGCCTGCGCTATAACCGGATATTTTCCACCGCGCTGTGTTCGCCGACGCGCGCCGCGTTAATCACCGGACGCAACCATCACTCGGTTGGCTTCGGCGTGATTGCCGAGCAAGCCACCGGCTTCCCGGGCTATAACAGCATCATCGGTCTGGACAACGCCACAATCGGCCGCATTCTTCGGGACAACGGCTATGCCACGTCTTGGTTCGGCAAAGATCACAACACGCCGACCTACCAGGCCAGCCAGGTCGGACCGTTCACCCAGTGGCCGACCGGTATGGGCTTCGACTATTTCTACGGCTTCGTCGGCGGCGACGCGAACCAATGGGGGCCTAACCTCTTCCGCAACACCACGCAGATCTACCCGTGGATTGGTCATGAAGCCAATTTGAAGATGGACCGATCCGATCCAAAAGCGGCGATTTGGCCGGTCACCGGGAAGGAGCCTTCCTGGAACCTTGTTACCGCGATGGCCGATGACGCCATTGATTGGATGTATAGGATTCATCAGACCGATCCTAATCAACCGATCTTTCTCTATTACGTGCCTGGCTCCTCGCACGCACCGCACCATCCGACCAAGGAATGGGTGGATAAGATCCACGCGATGCACTTGTTCGACGATGGTTACGAAAAATTGCGCGATCGCATTTTTGCCAACCAGAAGAAGCTTGGCGTAATTCCACAGAACGAACAGTTGACCCCCTGGCCTGCCGACGTCCTGACGCCATGGGACAAGCTCACGCCGGAGGCGAAGAAGCTCTACATCCGGCAAGTGGAGGTGTACGCCGCCTATGTGGCTTACGATGACTACGAAATCGGCCGTGTCATTCAAGCGTTCGAGGACCTGGGCAAGCTCGACAATACGCTCGTCATCTACCAGAACGGCGACAACGGTACCAGCGCCGAAGGCGGTCCGCTGGGCACATTCAGCGAAGTGGCGTTCTTCAACGGCGTCTCGATTCCAGTGGACGTGCAGATGAAGTTCTACGATGCATGGGGCACCGAATTCACCTACAACCACATGTCGGCGGGTTGGTCGTGGGCTTTCGATACGCCGTTCGACTGGTTCAAGCAGAATGCGTCCCGATTTGGAGGGACCAACCAGAACATGGTCATCTCGTGGCCGGCGCGCATCAAGGACAAGGGCGGCTTGCGCGAACAGTTCATTCACGACATTGACGTTGTGCCGACGCTGCTCGAAGTCACCGGCATCTCCGCGCCCGAATACGTGGACGGCATCAAGCAGAAGCCTATCGAGGGCACGAGCTTCGCTTATACGTTCGATGCAAAGAACGCCAAAGCGCCCTCGCGGCACAAGATGCAATACTTCGAGATGATGGGCCAATGGGCGCTTTATAATGACGGCTGGCTTCTGAGCACCAAAGTCAATCGCGCGCCGTGGGAGGCGTTCGGTGCAGCTAACCCGGATCCCCTGAACAACCAGGTCTTCCAGCTCTACGACCTGAGTAAGAGTTGGAACCAGTCGGAAGATATTGCTGCGCAGCACCCGGACAAGGTCAAGGAGATGCGAAAAATGTTCGTCGAGGAAGCGAAGAAGTATCAAGTCTTCCCGCTAAACGCATCGGTGGCGGCTCGTGTCGCCGCTCAGCGGCCAAGTCTCACCGCCGGCCTGACCGAGTTGGTTTACACACGACCAATGACCGGTGTTCCGCAGGGTGATGCACCGTTTTTGCTCGACACTTCGTACTCGCTTGTGGCTGACATCACTGTGCCGGAAGGCGGCGCCGAAGGGATGATCGCAACTTCCGGCGGGCGTTTCGCGGGCTGGGGTTTCTACCTGCTCAAAGGCAAGCCAGTGTTCTGCTGGAACCTGCTCGATCTCGAGTGGATCAAGTGGGAAGCGCCGGAAGCGCTCGCGCCCGGTCAACACACCATCGAGTTCGACTTCAAGTATGACGGGCTCGGCCTCGGCACAGTTCAGTACAACAACTTGTCCGGTATCGGCAAGGGCGGTACCGGCACGCTGAAGGTGGATGGCAAGCAAGTTGCCACCAATCGAATGGAAAAAACGCTTCCGATCATCCTGCAATGGGACGAGAGCTTCGACATCGGCTCGGATACGATCACGGGTGTGAACGACGCCGACTACACGCCACCGTTCCCGTTGACCGCCAAGTTCAACAAATTGACGATCAAGATCGACCGGCCACAGCTGTCACCCGAAGACATCAAGAAATTGGAAGAGGGCATGAAGAAAGCCGCTCTCGGTCGCGAATAGAATTGTTTCAGTTGTGAATCGCGCAGGCCGTCCCGGCGACGGGACGGCTCTCGCCTCAAGGCGAACCGTAAACGCAGAATTTGAGACACTGACGAAGTACGCAGCAAAACATCCGAAGGCCAAAGCGGTTCTGGACGAGCTTACTGGGCGGGAATCCGAGTGAATCCGACGGCAACCAGGCGAAGAGCGTGCAAAACTTTCGGCATCCACCGATTTACCGATTGCTATTTATTCACGGAAGGGTGGCGCGACATTTTCGCGCATTTTGGCATTGACGACCTTGGTTATAAGGGAAACTGGTGATTAGATTTACCAGAAAGACAGACCTATGAAAAATCACTATATTCACAACATTATCCTGGCCACGCTGTCTGCAATGCTTGCGCTTACCACGGCCCGCGCAGCAGATGTCACTCCCGCCGACGCCAAGGCCATCGCCGAGGAAATTTATATTTACGGCTATCCGCTGGTGACGATGGAATACACCCGTCGAGTCATCACTAACGTGAGTGAGCCACAAGGCACGAAGGCACCAATGGGTCAACTCATCCGACTCCGTGAGTATCCCACCGCCGCGTTCAAAGATGTCACCGCGCCGAACGCCGACACGCTCTACACGACAGCCTTCCTCGATTTGAAGAAGGAGCCATATGTGTTGAGTCTGCCCGACGCCCACGATCGGTACTACCTGTTTCCAATGCTCGACGGATGGACCGACGTCTTCCAAGTTCCAGGCAAACGGACTACTGGCACTGGCCCGCAGAAATACGCCATCACCGGTCCAGGCTGGCACGGCACTCTCCCCAAGGGCGTTAAAGAATATAAATCACCAACCGACATCGTCTGGATACTTGGCCGCATTTACTGCACCGGTACTCCGGAGGATTACGCCGCAGTGCACAAGATGCAGGACGAAATATCCCTAGTGCCGCTTAGCGCCTACGGAAAGCCTTACACACCGCCGCCGGGCAAGGTGGATCCGAGTGTTGACATGAAGACTCCGGTTCGCGATCAGGTAAACGCGCTGGATACCGCCGCTTATTTCAACCTGCTGGCGACTCTCATGAAGGACAATCCGCCGGCTAAGGCGGACGGACCGATGGTGGCGAAAATGGCGAAGCTTGGCGTCGAGCCCGGCAAACCGTTTGCCTTCGACAAACTCGATCCCGCCGTGCAGGCGGCGCTGAAGGATGTTCCAAAGGAAGGTTTCGAGAAGATCATGGCGCACTTCAAGACCGCTGGTGAGGATGTGAATGGCTGGGTGTTCACCACTAAGACCGGACTCTACGGCACGGATTATCTTCAGCGAGCGTTGGTCACTGCCATCGGTCTGGGTGCCAATCGGCCACAGGATGCAGTTTATCCTACCTCAGAAGTGGACGCCGAAGGCAAGCCTTACTTGGGCTCGAACAAATACGTCATGCACTTCGATAAAGGCCAGATGCCACCGGTGAACGGCTTCTGGTCGCTGACCATGTATAACGCCGAATACTTCTTTTACGGGAACCAACTCAATCGCTACACACTCAGCGCGCGGAACGATCTTAAGAAAAACGCGGACGGTTCGGTCGATCTGTATCTGCAGCATGAGAATCCCGGTCCCGATAAGGAATCCAACTGGCTCCCCGCACCAGCTGACAAATTCATCCTGATGCTCCGTCTCTACTGGCCAAAGGAAACTCCGCCTTCCATCCTCGATGGCACATGGAAGATCCCGGGTGTGAAAAAGGCGGGCTGAACTGAGTTATCCCCCGAAGACATCAAGCAGTTGGAAGATGGCATGAAGAAAGCCGCGCTCGGCCGCGAATAACAATGTTTCGGTTCGAACTACGCGGGGGGCCGGTTTGCAAGAGCAGCCCGCAAATTCATCACCTGACAAACCAACAAAAACCAAACGAACAAAAAGATTAACCAACATGAAATCAAACTGGACCAAGTTTCGCCTAGCAGCTTTGACTGCTGCCATCGCCGCAACACTCATCACCGGCTGTGGCGAAAAGAAGAACGACGCCATTTCCAACGCGGAACAAGCCGACAAAGCGACAGGCGCTGCCGCACCGAGCATCGAAGAAACCAAGGCCATCGCCGAGGAAGCGTTCATCTACGGACTCCCGATAGTGATGAATTACGCGGTGATGAATGAGTTCTGCGTGGATAAAAACTCCGGCCAATACAAGGGTCCGTTCAATCAAATCGCCAACGAAGCCCGTGTCTTTACCTACAAGGACACCGCGGTTGTTACGCCCAATAGTGACACGCCTTACTCGATGCTTTGGCTCGATTTGCGCGCTGAACCGATGGTCATCTCTGTGCCTGCCGTGGAAAAAGAGCGTTACTACTCTGTGCAGTTGGTTGACGGCAACACTTACAATTATGGTTACATCGGTAGCCGTGCCACAGGCAATGACGCGGGCGATTATCTCGTCGTCGGCCCCGATTGGAAGGGCGAGACGCCTGCGGGCATCAAGAAGGTGTTCCGCTCCACCACGCCGTTCGGGCTCACCATCTTCCGCACGCAACTCTTCAACCCAGACGACATGCCGAACGTGGCGAAGGTTCAGGCTGGCTACAAGGCGCAGCCGCTATCGGCGTATCTGAATCAACCCGCACCGCCCGCCGCAACGAAAATTGATTTTGTTCCTGCGAACACCAAGGGCATCAAGGAGAACTTCTACGAGTATCTCGACGCCGCATTGCAGTTCGTTCCCGAAACGCCTGAGACCAAGGACCTCCGCGCGCGGCTCGCGAGCATTGGAATCGGGCCGGGAAAGAAATTTGCGTTTAAGGATCTCTCGCTGGAGCACAAAGCCGCCGTGCTGATTGCGATGAAGGAAGGGGACGACAAAGTGGACAAGTTTCTCGCCACCGGGATGAAGGACATTAATGGCTGGAAAGTCGGCTCGCTCTTCGGCGACGCGACATTTTACAGCGGGAACTGGCTCATGCGCGCCGCTGCGGCCAAGGGCGGCATCTATGGCAACGACGCCATCGAGGCGATGTATCCGATGACGAAGACACTGACGAATGGCGAGGAACTCGACAGCAGCAAACACAACTACACACTCACGTTCCCGGCTGGTCAATTGCCACCTGTCAACGCCTTTTGGTCCGTGACGATGTACGACGGCAAGACGCAATTGCTCATAGAGAATCCCATCGACCGGTATCTCATCAACTCGCCTATGCTGCCGAGCATGAAGAAAAATGAGGACGGCTCGCTCACGCTTTACATTCAGAAGGATTCGCCGGGCGCTGACAAGGAATCCAACTGGCTGCCCGCACCAAACGGTCCGATTTACCTCGTGATGCGTCTCTACTGGCCGAAGACTGAGCCTCCTTCGATCCTGCCTCCCGGCGAAGGCGCTTGGAAACCGCCCGGCTTGGTAGTGGCGAATTGATCTGACATTTCGATCGCACAGGCGAGCAGTTTTCACGAAGAAATGGCGACCGAGCGAAGCCGAACTGGTGAAGTAGCTGTGGTTTCTTTTGTCCCCGTCCATAGGCTTCTCACCGCAAATATCTTCAGCGTCTGGCGGGCAGACTCGACGGCATTTCCTCCAGCGGAACCGGACCCAATCAAAAGATATCCTAGCCACGGGTTTGCCGCAGAACGAATTCGTCCGGTGTGCAGACCCTTGGTCGGTTCATCTCCGCGCTGCTCATCATTAAAGCAGAACGGCCCGCATGGCCGTGGCTACAGCGGGCGACACTTGTGCCCAAAACAGCGTACCTCCAAGAAGAGATATCCTGGTTTGCTTTTCTGACCTCAAAGCAGGCAGCCCGGGTTCAGGCTGCCTTCTCGAGAAGATTTTCCGTGCCTAAAAATCTAGGTCTATTCGTTGGACGCAGCACCAGCTTCAAACGCTGCCGCTCGACGGATAATAGCCCCTTTCGCCCGGCCGACCACGCGACCTGCGCGCCGAACACGACGGGCGGTCTTGCGTGCTGTGCGGCGCTCGCTCCTCGCGGCCCTTCGTCCAGCGCGGCGTACTGCACGCGCGAGTCTTCGTCCTTTCCGGCGCGTTTGGCGTTTAGCGCGGCGTGCAACACGTCTTGTTTTACGCGTCGCTCTTCTAGCCTGTCTCTTAGCTCTTGGCATAATTCACCTTCTTTCCAATCGGTTCTTTTTCGGACTTTCTCGCAATGCTACCATCTTTGGCTCGCGCGAGGGTATTGGACTTTGGGGCATAGGCCTAAAGTCCCATACCGTCTCTCCGGTTTCGAACGTAAGTGTGGGCCCCATGATCCCACAGAATACGAACCTGGCTTTCTTGTTTGGTAAACGACCGGAAAGCTGCGTGGATCCAGCTCGATCCGGTCTGGACCGATGAGTTCATGGCCTCTGGAGCCGGGATTTACGGCAGCGGTGTGATGTCTGCGACAGACACCGAACTATTGAGCATCGCGTTTGACGCCTCCTACACACACACATGTATGCGCCCGGCACTCGCCGGCACATTCACAACGCCCTGCAAGCAGGCGCGACGGTGAAAGAGATCATGGAAGTGTTAAAGCTCTGCGTCGCGTAAGGTGTCCAAGCCTGCAACCTGGGTGTGCCAATTCTCGCCGAGGAGCTGGAGAACGGCTACGGTTCCAATAATGATTGGCAAAAGACACGGAATAGCTTAGACGGTAGAAAGCCTACTCGATCTGCCTAACGACCTGCGAAGACAAGGAGGAAATGACGTGGAGACATCACACCGAACTCTGAAGCAGAAAGCCTATCATGAATTGAAGGAGTTCTTCGGCATCGCGCTCTATCTTTGGGTGATCCTGGCGCTCTTTGATCTGTACAGATCTCTGCTTTTAGAAGAAGAACATATTAGTGTTGCTGCGCATCAGTGGTTCGCGGTCATCAATGCACTGGCCCTTGGGAAGGTTTTCCTCATCGCCAAAGCGATGCATCTCGGCGAATGGATCGAGGATTGGCCACTGATTTATCCCACTCTCTTGAAGTCAGCCTTGTTTACCATCGTGCTGGCTTGTTTCAAAATTCTCGAAGACGCCGGTCTCGGCATGTATCGCGGGAAGTCCTTTCAGCAAAGTATTGCCGACCTCGGGGGTGGCACCCTGAGTGGGATTCTTTGCGTCTCGTTAATCCTGTTCGTGACGCTCATTCCTTTTTTCGTGACCACCGAACTCCAAGAGGTTCTCGGCGAAGGCAAATTGACGCAGCTATTTTTCCGTGCGCGCGGCGCCTCTTCCCCAACTGCTGCGCAACCGTCTGATGCAGGAATAGCTAATCCCGGTTCCGCCACACAGTCCGAGCGTCCTTAAACGCCGTATCAAGGACCATCGCACTCAATGAAGACCACTCTGACCGCCCTAATTGTGTTCGGATGTCTTATTGCAGCCGTGTTGGTAGGACGAGCGATTCGGAGCCTGCTCCCAGATGAACATGTGACTTCCGATTCGAGGGACGCGATCAAATTGGCAATGGGCCTGGTGGCGACCATGTCGGCGCTGGTATTGGGGTTGCTCGTAAGCTCTGCCAAAGGAGCCTACGACACCGAACGAAGCGAGGTGATCCAGATAGCTGCGAAGGTCGCGTTCCTTGATCGGGTGTTGGCTGCCTACGGGCCGGAAGCTGCCAACGCCCGCGCATTGCTTCGCCAGTCGGTCGAGCAAGGAATCCGGCAGATGTGGCCGGAAGAAAAGAGCCGGCCGGCAAACCGTGCTCCCAACGTACAAGCTGGAAATCTTATGTATGCTACGATTCACAGTCTTTCTCCGCGGAACGATACGCAGGCTGCTCTGAAGACGCAGGCAGCCAGCCTGGCAGTTGATCTTGCTGAGGTCCGGTCCCTGCTCGCAGCACAATCGGTCCCTTCAATCTCAAAGCCGATGCTGATCGTCCTTGTATCGTGGCTGGTAATCATTTTCCTCGGCTTCAGCGTGCTTGCGCCGCCCAACGGCACCGCGATCCTCGCTTTGACTGTTTCTTCCCTGGCGGTTTCCGGGGCTATCTTCCTGATCCTGGAGCTGGACGAACCCTTTGGTGGCGTGATCGGGATTTCCAGCGAGCCGATGCTGGACGCGTTGCGCCAGCTCGGAAATTGAGATCAATCGGATCCACTTGAACGGCTGCTCTCCTGGAACTTTTCCATTAACCCCCGTTCAAAGTTAGCCCTAAAGTCTTATTGACTGTGAAATAATCAATGGGCATCATCGGCGTCCAGAGAACAAAGGAGTTCAACCCATGAAAAAATATGGCTCAATGATTTACATCCTCAGTGCAGCCTGTGCATGTCTGATTTTAATCGGCTGCGAAACAACGCAGCCTGCTGCCGCGACTGCTCCGCCGCCTAACTCCGGTCATTTGATCATCGACCGGGTCGCAAATTTTGGGAGCAATCTTGGCTTGGTCTTATCCATCGACGGAAAGGACGTGGCGACCCTTACTGAAGGCCAACACTACAGTGGTTACCTATCGGCAGGTCAGCACCGACTCACCGCCCGAGTCGATCCTTTTCAGGCCGGTACCAGCCCCACGCGAAAAACCCTGACCATACAAGCCGGCCAGACCTACTCCTACACAGCATCCTGGTCGGGACAGAGTGTGCGCTTCGTAAAGAATTAGCAAACAAGTGTCAGCACATTTTTCCTCCTGTAAGCGTTACCCCGGACGGGCAACGCATGCCGTCGGCGTTGTGATGATCATTGCCTTTCTAGGCCTGCTGGTCGCGGCCGCTTTCGGCGCCAATCCGGCGGAAGAGCTGGCCAAAGCTGGAGCGACCGGTGGTATAGATCCAAAGGGCAATTCATGGGTCTCGATACAGCAAAGTCTTGAACAGTTCGCCCATCCAGAGTTCATCCTGCGACTATTCCTCAGTCTCAGCCTTGCCGTAGGATGCGCGTGGATAATTGCGTGGCACCCGCGGCGCGCATCGCTAGCCAATCCGCTTGCCGATCTGGAAGAACGCAAGGCGCTCATACTCCTCGGCGTGGTTGGAGCGGTTATCGCTGAACTGAGCGGGACGAGCCAAACGCTCGCGTTCGTCATCTTCGGCATTGGCGCGCTGCTGCGATTTCGCACACTTCTTGGTAACCCCAAGCTCACTGGTAAAGCTATTATGATCGTAGTAGTCGGGCTCGCGTGCGGCATGGGTTCATGGGCCATGGCGGTCTTCGTTACTGCGTTCAGTTGGCTCCTGATGTACTGGCTTGATTCGCATTCGAGTTGCCG
>JBLMXD010000059.1:0-7766 GCA_050257575.1 Alphaproteobacteria bacterium
TATTCGGACCCGAGACGACGCGCAGTGAAAACGATTCCAGGTTTCGCGAGCTCGAGAAGGTGCTGCTGGCGGAACTGAAGGAAAGCAGCACGCCGGGCGCGGCGGTAGCGATCGTTAGTGGTGATCGAGTTGCATACGCGAAAGGATTCGGCATTGCCAATGTGGAAACGGGAACGCCCGTCACTTCTGCAATGTGCTTTCGTGCAGGTTCGATCAACAAGATGTTGACCGCGGCCGTTCTTGTCGGGCTTGCCGAGGAAGGGAAGATCGCGCTCGACGAACCGCTGGAGAAAGGCGTTCACGGACTGGCGCCGCGCCTCTCGCGCCTGACCGCCGATCAATTACTCAGTCACACGGCCGGCCTGATCGATCCGGCGCGCATCTGTTGTGCGCAGGACGAAAGCGCGCTCGCGGCTGAGGTGCGCGCCTACCGCGACGCGGAATATTTCTTTACCGAGCCGGGCCGGATCTTTTCCTACTCGAACACGGGTTACATCATCGCTGGTTACCTGATCGAGCAACTGACTGGGGAACGGTACGCTGATGCGATGGAGCGCCGGCTCTTCGGGCCGCTGGGGATGAAGCACACCACCTTGCGTCCCACGACTGCAATGACCTTTGCGTTGTCGCAGGGTCACGACGCGGACAGCGAAGGCAAGCCAACGGTGAAGAGGCCATTCGTCAATAACGTCGGCGATTGGCCGGCGGGTTATGCTTACACAACTGTGGGCGACCTGTGTCGTTTCGCGATTGCACTCATGAATGGCGGGAAGATCGATGGAAAGCAGGTTCTCGCGCCGTCGCTGCTCACGACTCTCTCCAAGCCGTGGATGGAAGTCCCGTTTGATTGGGACATACCGAAAGGTTTTCTGGAAGGGACCCAGTACGGTCATGGATTCTTCCTGCAGAAACATCGCGGTCTGCACATTCTCCACCACGGCGGAACGATCGTTGGCTTCGGTTCCTTCATCGTCCTGGTGCCGGAGAAGCGATTCGCGGTCGTCCTCATGGCAAACAAGACAGGCACCATCCTGGGCAAGACAGCGGAGGCGGCGATGGAATTGTTCCTGCCATTGCAACCTAAGGCGCTCGTTCCGATTCCCGAGCCGGTCCCGATGACGAAATCTGAGATGCAGGAAATAGCTGGCACTTATCGCAACGGGCTTTTGCGTATCGAACTCTTTGTGCGCGATGGGCAGCTCATCCGGAAAGAAACCTATCCGACGACGGCTGAGGAAGGACCAGGGCGCGAGATAGAGACGCCGGTGAAAAAAATTGGTCGCGATCGTTTTGTTTTCTTCCCCCCGGGAGAAGATCCGCGCGCGGGTTACGCTGGAGTGACGCAATTTACGCTAGTGCGTGACTCCAAGGGCGCGCCGGAGTATGTGCACGGATCGCTGGAGGCGGCGGCAAGAGAGAGCGTGGTGGAGCAGAAGTAATCCACCGCGTGGAAGAGAAATCATTGAAGCTCCGCCAACGCAATGCTGTTCAATTCACGCTCAACGGCGTGATCCATTAGAGAAAGTCTCAATGGGAACCGTGATCTGCGTTGTGATGACGCTGGCAAACTGTTCGAAATAGGAGGGGCGTTGAGTCGTTAGTCCCATTGTTTCCGCGGTTTCGTCCATGTTCCGCTCACCACCACCCGGGTGTCATTCACAATCGCGTTGTCTTGAATCAGCCGCGCCACGTTTACCAACTCAATGCGTACACAGCCATGGGAGGCTGCGTAATCGGGCACACTTGGGAAATAATGCAGCGCAACGCCGCGACGTTGCACAAACCACGTAACGTACGTTGCGCGAGAATCGCTGTTAAGCCTTCGTTGGAAGCCTTGCACTGAATAGGTTCCTTTCGGAGTACATTTGGACCCCGACCGCCGGCTTGTGGCATCATCATCGCAATTGAGACCTTTTAATCCTGCACCAGGTGACGTCCTGAACGGCCCAGTGTCCTGGCTATCCGCCTTCGGCCCTGTCCAGGTAAGAGTGAGCGCATGATCAGGATCGTCCAGGCTCACTGAAATCTGCTGTATGTACGTCTGCGGAAAATCATCGTTCCGGAATGGATGGGACGGATCTGCTACCGGACTGCCAGCTTGCAGGAGTGCCTGCCACGTCTGGCCGCCGGGCTCAATGAGTCCGTCAACAAAAATACTGGAACGGCTTTGAAAAGCTTCGATGGCGGCAACCGTGCTCGATTTCCGAGGCGGTTGCGCAATTTTTCCATCAATGCCTTTCGGATCCAGCTCAGGCGCCTGTAGTTTTTGCGCCGCCGTTTCCAAAAGACGTTGCACGGTTGCTACATCCGCCGGGAGATTGCGCGCGTTCTTTTCCCAACGGCCGACAGAGTCACTAATTACCGCCGGGGGGCCGCTCCGACTCTGTGCCTGAGATCTCAGCGCTCTTTTTCGCGTGACACCAACAACATTTTTCCCGGCGTCCAATGCTTCCAGTTTTCTCGCACGCGCCAAACGTTGTTTCAGAGTCAGTTTGGGTTTCGCCGATTCTCTTCGTTTTGTTTTCTTAGAGCCGATTGATCCGGCACTTCGACGTTCTAACTGAGGTTTTTTCTTAGCCATATGCGTGTCACCCGGTTGATTGGTCTACACCAACTTGAAATTTTTTAACGCAGCGGGCTCAGGCGCTCTTTTCCCCTGCGTGCCCGTCGGAATGTCGACCGACCGTTGCTTTGGCGCAAACAAGCGGACCGTGATCCCAGCACTATTCGGTAGCGCGGGGAAATTGGACGCGCGCCGTTCATATCATTTTGTCGTTGCGCGGTGGAAAACAAAAAAGGCAGAATCGCGCGCACATGCAAACGAACACCCCTTCTTTGATCCTTGCTTTTCTGCTCACCTGTTTCGCATCTTTCCAATCGGCTCGAGCGGTGGCCCCCCCGCCGGATGGCGGTTACCCTAACCTGACGACAGCCGAAGGGACTAACGCGCTTCAGAATCTCACAACAGGCGCAGGCAACACTGGCATTGGTTGGTATTCTCTCTTCAGTGCATCGGTCGCCAACTACAACACTGCCATCGGAGCCGGGACACTCGCACTGAACACTGGTGACGGAAACACTGCGACCGGTACTGCGGCGCTTTTGCTGAATAGTACCGGTACCGCCAACACGGCCAATGGAGCATTCGCCCTCGCCAATAACACGATTGGTTTGAACAATACCGCTTTAGGTAATGTAGCGCTCTTCAATAATAGCACTGGTGCTGCGAACACGGCGTGCGGATATCAAGCGCTCTATAGCAATACCGATGGCTACAGTAACACGGCTGTTGGCATCGGTGCCCTCTATAGCAATATTGACGGCAACGCCAACACGGCGATCGGCAATATCGCCTTAGCTAGCCATCAAACTGGAGCCGGTAACAATGCTATAGGGGTCGCCGCGCTGCAATTGGACATGAACGGCTTCGGGAACAATGCATTTGGTGAAACAGCGCTTTTCCTAAACGTAAGTGGCTTTGGAAATACCGCTGTTGGGGACTCCGCTGGGTTTAACATAGATGGGAACTACAACATCTGTGTGGGCGCCGGAGTAGAAGGCGTTTCCGGCGATAATAATACGATACGAATCGGTGACAACTTGCCAGCTGGTTCCGGAGCGTCGGCGTGTTTCATAGGTGGTATTAGTGGACAGACTACGGCAAACGGCACAGCGGTTTTTATCGATGCAGATGGCAAGCTCGGTACGATTACGTCATCGCGGCGATTTAAAGAGGACATTAAACCCATCGACGGAGTCAGTGAGGTGATCTTCAGTGTGCATCCGGTTACATTCCGTTATAAAAAGGAAATAGATCCGGCGGGCACTTTTCAGTGTGGACTGGTAGCTGAAGAAGTGGCCAAGGCCGACCCCAATCTGGTTGTGCGTGATAAACAGGGAAGACCTTATAGCGTACGTTACGACCAGGTGAATATTATGTTGCTCAACGAGTTTCTAAAAGAGCACCGCAAAAATGAGCAACAGGAAGCAACGATTGCGGAGTTGCGACAGCAAATGGCGACACTCACTGCAGGCCTACAGAAGGTGAGCGCCCAGCTTGCCGCGGCGAATGGAGGCATAGGAATGCGAAGCAACATGAATGAATCAAGTCGGGATACGGAGTTGCCAGCGGCGCCCTCAAAATGAGTGATAGACCGCCAGTCGTTAGAGATCAGGACAGGATCGATGTGCGGCTGACAAGCGAGGCCGAGTACCTGATCCCGTTCACCTTTATCGAGGCGCTGAACGAAGGAACACTCTTTGATCGTCCGGCGCATGCTTTCCTTGAGGCGGCGCGGGAACGCCGATTGTTTCATGTTCTGAACCGGACGACCGACAACATTATTGGCACTGGGATCATTCAGGGATCCGGTGATGAAAGATCGGAGAAGCAAGCGGAAGTTGGCGGCCTGATGTTCCACCCGGCAGCGCGCGGCTTCGGGCTCCGCTCGCTACTAGTGAAAATCATGATGGTGTACGCCGTCAAAGAGAGTGGTCGAGATCCGCCGGGCGAGGAGTATCTCGCCCATGTCGTAGACGGCAACGGCGCGCCGCTCCACTCGCTTCTCGAGGCCGGCTTCAGACCCATCGGACCTGTCGATGTGCACCGTGGTGATATCGATGCGGTGATCGATCATATGATCAAGCGGGGTCGCGTCTAAACTCCGAAAGCGTTTGCGAGCAGGCTATTTGACGTTGGAGTTGTCGAGGCACGAAATCTCATCGCCAAAGGCCACGCGCAGATTACTCGGCGCGACGCGCCGGCGCCGACGGTCGAGCATGGCGCCGAGCGAGCCAGCAAGAGGGCCAGCTGACAACAAGCTTTGCGCCATAAACGCGGAAGGAATTTCGTGGAGGATGGTGCGCGCAAACTTCGACCGATGGCAAGTAACAGACTTTTTACTATCCGAGAGGCGAAGCCTATTCCGCTTAGACGCACAAAGTCTTGCGTCTTGCTGAGCAATACCCGCTTTTTGCGGTCTAACGAGTCATGAGAACATTTATTCTCTCATTGATTTGGGTGATCCTGGCTGCGATGCCAACGTTAAACGCACAACAGGCGTCGCCCGGTCAGACCACCGCTACGCAACAAACCTCGAAACCCAAGGCGGCGCCGAACCGGGCTTTTCGGCAGCCAAAGGTTCAACCGACTCAGCCGACAACAACAAGCAATAATTCTGCGCAGAAAAAAGGAGTCGCTAATAATCCCGGATATGGGAAACCAACCGGTAGCCATCCTGGGAACGGGAAGACAACCGATGACAAGGTTCGGCCCGGGAAAACAACCAACCACAATGGCGACAGTTACGCGGATGCCATGCGCCGCCATCGGCACGAACGGCACGACCACGATTGGTGGAACCAGCACTACATCGTCATCGTGCTAGTCGGTGGCGGATATTATTATCAGGACTCGGGATATTGGTATCCCGCGTGGGGCTACGATCTCAACCAAGAGCGGTACGACTACGACGGACCGATTTACACCTATGGCAATCTGTTGCCTGACCAGGTAATCATCAACGTGCAGCGCGCACTCAAAGAGCTCGGGTACTATGCTGGAGACCTGAACGGTTCGCTAGGAATTGACACGCGCCAAGCACTAACCGCTTACCAGCAGGACAATGGATTGGATGCTACGGGTGCCGTGGATGAGGCGACCGTACGCGCGTTGGGATTGATTTAGCGAGGCTCGAGCCCGAAGACGGAATCAGGAAACAGCAGGGTCAAGGAAACGCAGCAGGGTAAGATCTTAAACATTTAACATGCGGCCACTTTTCCCGAGCCGTCTTCACCTTCGGACGATGGTGTAAGGCAGCTCGCCGCGCAGATAGCAGTATTTAGGGTTTACCGGCCGGTTGGCCGCTTGCCTGTATCTGCGAAATCAATTGTCGGGCTGCTGCCGCGCGATCGCTTTGCGGGAAGCGTTTCAGAAATTCGTGTGCGAGCGCCAGAGCGCGTTGATCGTCGTGTAACACTTCGGCGTAAAGCCCCGCTTGATTGAACAGGCTGTTCTCATGCATGGGGTTTTCGGTCTGTGCAATCTGATATTGCTCCAGCGCTCTGTGGGGTTCACCGATGAACCGGAAGCAATTGCCCAGGTCGGTGCGCACATCCGGATTGTCGGCGCCGTCAGCGATTGCCTCCTGGTAATGGTCGATCGCGTGCGACCAGTTATGCCGGTCGTAGTTCCAGTCCCCGAGTGTTTTCGCGGCGTCGGCAGGCGGCAGCTGTGAAACATCGGGCGGCTCCATTGCCGGCGACGGTGAAAAACGTGCCACTGGTGGCGGTTTTTCCGGGCGGCCGGGCGAGGGCGCGGACGAACGCATGATCACCCACATGCCGCCGGCACCCAGAACGAAGGCGCCCAGGATCAGGAGTGGCACATGCAGTTCTGACAATAATGAAGATGGCTTTGTCGTTTTCGGTCGCTGCGTCATGGCCGGAATTATTGGATTTATATCAGACAAGCACGTTTAGCGAGCGGACTAAGGAAGTAAGAGTCAAAAATTGGAAGTAAGCATGGAGCACGCGGAACGAGCGAGTTTCAATTAGAAAGTAAAGCCGATCAGGGCAATGGTAGTAGAACCGGGACCGGAACATGAACGGGGTCACGTTGAATACGACCGAACGAAGACCGCTGGCACGCAGGCGGCGATTCGGGATCCTGGCAGCAGCGGCGATATTGCTGGTGGCCACAAGGGGAGCGTCGGCTGAATCGGTCCTCTACGTTTTTGCGCACGAGGACGACGAGCTCTTTGCGCTGGCGCGGATGCGTCAGGATGTTAATGCCGGCCGGGCGGTCTACGCCATCTGGACCACGAACGGAGCTTTCGAAGGTAAGCCGGGTGAACGCGAAGAAGAATCGCGCGCCGTCATGGCACTGGTCGGCGTACCGGAGGCGAATCTGCGGTTCCTGGGTTTTCCCGATCACGACTCATGCCGGTATCTGCCGGAGATCTACGACGACGTGCGCAAGCTGCGGAAATCCTGGAATGTGACGAGGATCATCTCACCCGCCTATGAGGGCGGGAACATCGACCATGATGCAGCGGCGTTCATCGCTGCGATGGTCGTGCGTAACGCGACCGTGCCGTTAACACATTTCGAGTTTCCGCTCTACAATCATTTCGAAGGCCGTCAGCGCGTGAACGTTTTCCTGCCGAATAGCGACGCGCCGGTGGAATATCTCCCTCTCGACGGAGATGCCGGCCAGATCGTACATGCGGCGCTCAAGCGCTATCGCAGTCAGCATTTCATTCTGATGCTGCTCGAAGTCACCGGTCACGCGAAGACGCTGTTTGAGCGGGGCGAACCGTTTCGCCGTGCGGCGACATACGATTTCACGGAGCGCCCCGAACGCGAGCTGTGTGGCTACGAAATCTCCGGACGCCACCGTGCCTCATTCGCCGAATGGACCACGGCGGTAGAGGAATTTCTTGTGTCCCGTCGGGCCTCGGGAATCGCCGCGGATGCACTCAGGATTCCAGAGCGCCCGGCACCGGCAGTGAGGCGTTGAATTCTCGCGAGCCGCTGTTTAGCGCCTTTTGACGAGTGGATGTTGCGACTGGGATCTGTGCCGCGGGGCGGAGTTTAGAGTGCGTTTTTCTTTAATTGGTCGTCGGCCAGGCCCATCGTGTGCAGAAATGCGTTCCAGCGCGTGTCGCCATGGAGATTTGGCAGTAGCGGATCCTTGCGCAAACCGGCCAAACCCGGGTCGCGTTGCCGCCGCGCGCGCTCCAACCATTCGAAAGCCTTGTCCTTGT
>JBLMXD010000060.1:0-6386 GCA_050257575.1 Alphaproteobacteria bacterium
AGCGAAGTAGATGTCGGTATTTCTATCCCGGTTCCGTGGCTGAACTGGAAAAAGTATTCCGCGGGAGTTTTGGAAGCGCGCAAAAGCCTGGAAGACGCCCAGCGGGAATTCGGCGCCGCACGTGTGGAAACCCTTGGTCTGGTGCGTGATCAGCTCAAGAAAATTCAGACGTCGGCAGATCAATACAAGCTTTATCAAGATAATATTGTGCCTCTCGCGCGGCAGACCGTTGATGCGACCCGCGCCGCCTATGAGGCAAGCACTGGCGGATTTCTGGAGCTTATTACGGCGCGCCGCACATTGCAGGATGCGGACTCGGCTGCGCTAAATCGTCTAGCCGAATATGAAACAGCGATCGCGGAATTAGACGGAATCATCGGACGAACCGGTCCGTTGATTGAGCGAGGAGGTACACGTTGAAATCACGTTTCATTTATCTCGTCTGCGTTTTGCTGACCGCAACATTCGCAGTGTCGTGTTCGAAACACGTCGCCTCCGGTCCTGTAGAGAAGACGCTCTATACCTGCAGCATGCACCCGCAGGTGATTCAAGATCATCCCGGGGATTGCCCAATTTGTGGGATGAAGCTCGTGCCGGTGCGAAAGCAATCACCGGCTACTGCCCATAAGAAGGAGAACGGCAGCACGACTCGCAAAATCAAATACTACAAATCGACAATGCTATTGGGCGAGATCAGCGAGGTGCCGCGAAAAGACAGCATGGGAATGGATATGGTACCCGTTTACGAGGGTGAAGAGGAATCGAACACCATCAGTGTTGACCCGGCCACGGTGCAAAAAATGGGGGTGCGCACGGCCGTCGTAAAAAAAGGACCCGTGGATCACGTGATCCGGACGGTAGGCGTTATCGATTACAACGAGACTGCGCTCGCTGACGTCACTACGAAGTTTCGGGGCTGGATCGAGAAGCTCTATGTCGATTCAACGGGCAAACAAGTGCGCAAAGGCGAGCCGCTTTTTGATATTTATTCACCGGACCTTTACACGGCCCAAAACGAATATGTACTCGCTTTAAATCAAGGTAGTTCCGGGCTCAAGGCCAGTGCCCGGCAGAAGCTGAAACTCTTCGATGTCTCCGAGGATCAGATTGCCGAGCTGGAAAAGACGAGGCAACCACAGCGAACGCTGCGGGTGGACGCACCTATTAACGGCATCGTCGTGGATAAAAATGCGGTGCAAGGTCAGATGGTTGAGGCCGGGATGAATCTGTATCGCCTTGCCGATCTCGACATTGTCTGGGTGCAATCGCAGATCTACGAGCAGGATCTTCCTTTCGTGAAGCTGGGGCAGGAAGCAGAAGTCAGTCTTTCCTATCTGCCGGATCGGAAGTTTCGCGGTCGCGTTACTTACGTCTATCCCACGATGGACGAGAAAACCCGAACGGCCCGGGTCCGAATGGAATTTCACAATCCGGGGTTTTTCCTGAAACCGGGAATGTTTGCGACAGTAGAGATTCACTCTGAGCTCGAGCCGTCTGCGTTGCTCGTTCCTGATTCTGCTGTTCTTCGAAGCGGTGAAAAAAATACTGTGTTCGTGGCCCTCGACGATGGGCACTTCGATCCACGCGAGGTAACTCTTGGAGCCCGGACTGACAACAACTCCTACGAAGTGCTAAGCGGACTGAAAGAGGGCGAACGGGTTGTTACCTCGGGACAGTTCATGCTCGATTCGGAGAGCCAGCTTCGCGAAGCAGTCCAGAAGATGCTTAATCCGAATGTAACTCCAACGCCGGCACCGACACCTGGTCATCTGGCAGGTAGATCGTTCGCAACCGCAACACCGCAGGAGTCGCCGCCGCCCACGGCTTACGTCTGTCCGATGCCGGAGCATGCAACGATCAAATATAACCACCCTGGCAAATGCCCCATCTGCGGAATGACGCTAATTCCCGCGTCGAGTGAGAGCGCAGAAACGCCCGCACCGACCCTGAGTGCGACGCCCGAGAACCCCAACCCATAACGATCCATGCTACGCGCAGTCATAGAGTTCTCCTTGCGAAACAAGTTCGCAATCCTGCTCGGAACGGCAGCCCTGATATTTGGCGGTATCTACGCAGTTCGAAATATTCCGCTCGACGCCATTCCTGATCTTTCGGACACGCAGGTAATCATTTACTCCGAATGGCAGGGTCAGGCGCCGCAGATCGTGCAGGACCAGGTGACGTATCCTATCACGACAAAGATGTTGTCGGTGCCGCGCGCCAAGGTCGTGCGCGGCTACTCCTTTTACGGGTTCTCCTTTGTTTATGTTATTTTCGACGACGGCACTGATCCGTATTGGGCCCGGAGCCGGGTGCTGGAATACCTCAGCTCATTAGGCAGTAGCCTTCCAAAAAATGTCACGCCGACGCTTGGCCCCGACGCAACCGGGGTCGGTTGGGCGTTCATGTATTCGTTGAATTCGAAGCAGCGCAGCCTGGCCGAGTTGAGATCGATGCAGGATTGGTATCTGAAGTACCAACTGACCGCCGTGGACGGTGTGTCCGAAGTCGCTTCCATCGGCGGATTCGTAAAGCAATATCAAGTGACTGTCGATCCCACGAAGCTGCGCGCTTATAACATCTCCCTGGCTGACGTCAGCACAGCTATCAAGAAAAGCACCGGCGAAGTTGGCGGCCGCTCGATCGAGATGGCTGAAAAAGAGTTCATCCTTCGCGTTCGTGGCTATGTGAATTCAATCGATGATCTCAAAAAAGTTGCAGTCGGCGTGGGAGCCAATGGAGTGCCGATCCTTCTGGGGGAAGTGGCAAACGTTCAAGTTGGGCCCGATATGCGTCGAGGCATCGCTGAGTTGAACGGCGAAGGCGAGACAGTCGGTGGGATCGTGATCGTTCGCTACGGAGCGAACCCCCGTGAAGTGATCGCAGCAGTTAAGAAGCATCTCGAGAATGCCATGAAGGCGCTGCCACCAGACGTTAACTACACCGTCACTTATGACCGAACGGCGTTGATCGACCGTGCCGTTGCAACGCTAGAGCGAAAACTGGTGGAAGAAAGCATTGTGGTGGCGCTGGTTTGCATCGCATTTCTGCTGCATTTTCGGAGCGCACTCGTCGCCATCATCATCCTGCCGGTAGCCATCCTGGTCTCGTTCCTCGTCATGTACCGGCAGGGCATCAGTTCTAACATCATGTCGTTAGGCGGAATTGCGATCGCGATCGGCGCCATGGTCGATGCAGTGATCATCATGATTGAGAACGCGCACAAGCACATCGAACGGGACCGCGGCAGGAAGCCTCATTGGCAGATTATCCGCGATGCCTCGATAGAAGTGGGACCTACGCTCTTTTATTCACTCCTGGTGATTACGGTATCGTTCATTCCAGTGTTTGCTTTGCAGGCGCAGGAAGGGCGGCTGTTCAAGCCGTTGGCCTACACAAAGACTTATTCGATGGCAGCCGCAGCGCTGCTCTCGGTCACGCTGGCACCGGTTCTCATGGGCTACTTCATTCGAGGTAGAATACCCGCAGAAGAAAAGAACCCGATTAATCGCTTTCTCATCAAACTTTATCACCCGGCGATCGATTTTGTCATCCGCTGGCGCTGGTGGGTCATCGCAGGAGCTACCGCTGTCGTTCTGTGGGTGTTTTTTCCTTGGAATTGGCTGGTCACAAACCGTCTGCCTGAAGGCGGGCTGCGCACTTTCGCGGGACAGATCGGGAAACTCTTTCCATATCAAAGTCTCGGCTCCGAGTTTATGCCGCCACTTTACGAGGGCGACTTGCTTTACATGCCGACTACGTTTCCCGGTATTTCGACCACCAAAGCACGCGAGCTCCTACAGCAGACGGACCAAATTATTAAGAGCTTTCCGGAAGTGCATAATGTCTTCGGTAAAATCGGTCGTGCCGAAACCGCTACCGATCCCGCGCCGATGGATATGATCGAAACGACCATCATGTTGAAGGACGAAAAAGATTGGCCGGCCGTGGACATCAAGGATCAGGCAGGCAAAATGATCGCGCATCGCAAACGAACGGTGGACGAGTTGGTCGAAGCGATGAACGCAGCGATACAATTCCCGGGTTTAAACAACGCCTGGACGATGCCAATCAAGACCCGGATCGACATGTTGGCTACCGGCATCAAAACGCCGGTTGGGATTAAGGTCGCCGGTCCGGATCTTGGGGAACTCGAGCGGATCGCCAGTGAAATCGAAGCCGTGGTGCGGCAGTTGCCTGGCACGTCGAGCGCGTTTGCCGAGCGCGTGATGGGCGGCAATTACATTGAGTTTAACATCAATCGCGACGAGATAGCTCGCTACGGCCTTGCACTTGGCGACGTACAGCAAGTGCTGGAAGTCGCCCTTGGTGGGATGCCTTTAACCACAACTGTCGAAGGCCTTGAACGGTATACTATCAATCTCCGGTACGACCGCGATTTTCGAGAAAATCTCGAAGCGCTGCGTGAGATCGTCATTCCTACTCCCACCGGCGCGCAGATTCCCCTCGGTCAACTGGCGAAGGTGGAGATTGTCCGGGGACCAATGGGCATCAAGAGTGAAGGGGCGGTTCCGAATGCGTGGATTTATGTCGATGTGAAAGGCATCGATGTGGGCACTTACGTGCAAATGGCCCAACGCGCGGTCAATCAGGCGATCGCTAACAAAACGATTCGGGTTCCGAGTGGATACAATATTTTCTGGAGCGGCCAATACGAATACATGCTGCGTGCTCAGCAGCGGCTCATGATCGTTGTTCCCATCACGCTGCTCATCATCGTAATCATCATCTATCTTAATACACGCTCAACGACTAAGACCGCGATCGTGTTGCTGGCTGTGCCTTTCTCGTTAGTCGGAGCCTTTTGGCTACTTTACCTGGCAGGCTACAATCTCAGCGTCGCCGTTTGGATCGGCATAATCGCGCTCGCGGGTCTTGACGCAGAGACCGGAGTGGTCATGCTGCTCTATCTTGATCTTGCTTATGATCGCTGGCGGGCTGAAGGAAAACTGCGCAGCACGCCTGATTTGCGAAACGCGATTTACGATGGCGCAGTTAAACGCGTCCGGCCCAAAGCAATGACAGCAGCCGTAATCATCGGCGGCCTTTTGCCGATCCTGTGGAGTCATGGCGCGGGCGCTGACGTCATGAAACGCATCGCCACGCCGATGGTCGGCGGTATTGTCACTTCCACCATGATGGAACTGCTTGTCGTCCCGGCGATTTATTTCATTTGGCGGTCGCGTCGGCTAACAGATTCAGCCTCAGATTATCTGCGTGGCATGACTCAAGGCACACTTCAGAAAGTCACATAGGCGCGTTCGACGACTGCATGTGATCTGTGATGCGGAAGCCGGTTTTCGTTTGCATTTCTATCAGGATTTTGCGAGGAAGGTGATTAGAATTTCCGTCAATAGAAAGAACACAATTATGAAAACTGAAAATTTGGAATCTATAGCAAAGAAACTCGTCGCGCCGGGAAAGGGGATCCTCGCGGCTGACGAAAGCTCCGGGACAATCGAGAAGCGGCTAAAAAGTATCAATGTGTCTTCGACAGAGGAGAACCGTCGTGCCTATCGCGAGCTTCTATTTACCACGAAAGGCGCGGGCGACTTTATCAGTGGCGTGATTCTCTTTGACGAAACAATTCGCCAGAAGACCAAAGACGGTCGGACTTTTGTTGAAGCGCTGGAACAGCAGGGGATCGTTCCCGGGATCAAAGTGGACAAAGGCGCAAAGTCAATGGCGAATTTTCCCAGCGAGAAAATCACCGAAGGACTTGATGGATTGCGGGAGCGTCTGGCCGAATACCGGAAGCTTGGTGCACGCTTCGCGAAGTGGCGTGCCGTGATCACGATCGGAGACGGAATTCCGACCCCCGCGTGCATCGATTCGAACTCGGAGGCCTTAGCGCGTTACGCCGCTCTCTGTCAGGAAGAGGATCTCGTGCCAATTGTCGAACCGGAAGTTCTCATGGATGGTCCTCACACGATGGATCGGCATTTCGAAGTGACCGAACGGACGTTGCGCAGCGTATTTAATTGTCTGGCTGAACACCGTGTTGTGCTCGAAGGCATTCTGCTGAAGCCGAACATGGTGCTCTCGGGTAAGGAAAATCCACAGCAGGCATCGGTAGAAGAAGTCGCTGAAGCCACGGTTCGTTGCCTGAAGCGTGTGGTGCCAGCGGCCGTGCCGGGCATCGTATTTCTCTCGGGCGGTCAGACCGATCAGCAAGCCACCGAACACCTCAATGCCATGAATCGCCTGCAGGATCTGCCGTGGCAGTTGAGCTTCTCGTACGGGCGGGCTTTACAAGCTCCGGTGCTTAAAGCCTGGAAAGGCGATGCAGCAAACGTGATTGCCGCTCAAACGGCATTCCATCATCGTGCCTGGTGCAACAGCAAGGCGCGGTTCGGCAAGTACAC
>JBLMXD010000061.1:0-9538 GCA_050257575.1 Alphaproteobacteria bacterium
ATTTTTGATCTGGAGAAGGATCGATCGTTATATCCTAAAGATTGGGTTATTCCCGGTGCAACTCCTGTTTCTGCGGCTCTGGATCTGGCTCGAGCGATATGCCGCCGCGCAGAGCGGCACGTCGCCGCGTTCAGTGCTGCGGAAAAAGATTTCAATCCCGAAATCTTGCGTTACCTGAATCGCCTCTCTGACCTCTGTTGGATACTGGCGAGATACGCCGAGAAACAGTCGCAGACTCCTCGATAGCGGCGCGTTGCTGTGGGACGCCCTGGATTGCGCTGCAATCCGGCGTCAAAAATTGGCAACCCTCCGGCAGCAAGTTTCCCCGCGGGATGTTATGCGTGATTGGAATGAAATGCCGAGGGAGTTTTTGCGTTGCACTTCTGGTCTGTGTTTCCACCGCGCAAGCACACGAATCGATTTTCGCCTGGACCTATACGACCGATCTCACGCCAAAAGGTCACGGAGAATTCGAACAATGGATCACTGCTCGCTGGGAAAAAGAGCACGGCAACTATCAGGTGATCGATTTTCGCGAGGAGTTTGAATACGGCGTGACGGACAATTTCCAAGTCGCACTCTATCTCAACCATCACTACGTCTATGCGAACAACGATGTTCCGGCTGAAGATCCTATGCGTCCGGGTAAGCGCCTGCCGGGTGTGTACGAAACCGGAGGTGAGGACGTGCACGCCGGACACGATCCAACCACCCCTTTCGACAGTTACCATTTTGAATCGGTTTCTTTCGAATCGATCTATCGGCTACTGAGTCCATACAAAACTCCGATAGGACTCGCCCTTTATTTCGAGCCGACCTTGGGCGATCAGGAAACGGAGTTGGAGTGGAAGGTTCTTCTGCAGAAAAACTGGCTGGAGGACAGGCTGGTTTGGGCACTGAACATCAATTACGAACTCGAATTCGAAAAAGAGGAGGACGGTGAATACGAGCGCGACGGTGTGTTCGAGTGGTTCACTGGAATTTCGTATCGTTTCATCCGAAATTGGTCAGCCGGCCTGGAATTTTGGAACCATCACGAATTTGCTGATGCCACCGTGCACGAGCATTCGGCTTATTTCGTTGGCCCGACGATCCATTATGGAGGCGAGCGTTGGTGGGCCAGCGTGGGCTTTCTTCACCAACTGCCCATAGGCCAGGCTTTCAGCTACGATAACAAGCAATTCGCTGCGCATGACGGCTACATTTTTGGTGGCGAACACGAGAAATATTACGTGCGACTGAAAGTCGGATTTAACTTTTGAAGCGCGAATGAGATCGGAATTCGCTTTCATCGCCCTGCCTCTGTCTGCGTTGGTCGCACCCTCCACGTTTGCAGTTCAGTACCTCACGGTCGATCAAGCGCAGCGTATCATCTTTCCCGGCAAATCGTTCACGGCCGCGCCTGTGAAGCTGACGAGCGCGCAACGCAAAGCAATTCAGCAGGCGAGCGATGTGCGCGTGTTGCGCGACGAACAGCAAGTCTGGCGCGTGAGCGGTGGTGGCTGGTTCATCGTTGATGAAGTCGTCGGTAAACATGAGTTCATCACCTATGCGATCGGTCTGAATGCGAACGGCTCCGTAAAACAAATTGAAGTGATGGATTATCGTGAGACGTACGGCGGCGAAATCCGGAACGAAAGCTGGCGGGCGCAATTCCTGGGCAAGACAAGCAAGTCGCCGTTGAAACTGGATCAGGACATCAAAAACATTAGTGGCGCCACGCTCAGCTGCCGGCACATCACTGATGGCGTGAAACGGCTCCTCGCTTTTTATGAAATCGTGCTCAAAGGTTGAGAATCGCCGTTGTCGTCCTCTGCTGGGTACGTTTGTGGAGATCGCAGGCTTCGGCTCCAGCCCGGTTGAGCTGGCGCAGGGAATCGAGGCTGCGTTTGCAGCAGTCGCGCGGGTACATCGGTTGATGAGTTTTCACGATCCGCAAAGCGATGTTTCGCGACTGAATCGCGAAGCCCTCAGGCGATTGGTTCGTGTTCATCCATGGACGTGGCGTGTTTTGAAATGCGCGCAGGAATTTTCCCGCAACAGTGATGGAATTTTCGACATAACGACAGGTCGGCACTTGGTGAAATGGAATTATCTTCCGGCATTTCATTCACCGGTCGGTACTGGGAGCTGGCGGGACATCATTTTCGAAAGAAGCCGACGTGTTCGATTCGGCTGCCCGCTAACGATCGACCTTGGTGGGATCGCTAAGGGCTTTGCGGTGGATCGTGCGGTTGAGGCTTTGAAAAGCCATGGCGTAACAGCGGGCATGGTAAACGCCGGCGGCGACCTACGAACTTTTGGTTCCCGATCGCAGGTTGTGCACATCCGTCATCCGATGGAGCCGACACGCATTGCCGGAGCGGTCACACTTTGCGAGCGCGCGATGGCAACGTCGGGCACCTATTATTCCCGCAAAAAACACCGGGGTCGCCGCGTGAGCCCGTTGCTGGACGCACGCAGAGGCCTAGCTGCACGAGAATTGATCAGCGTTACTGTGGGGGCCACCGATTGCATGACAGCAGATGCATTGACGAAAATTGTTTTTCTGTTGCGCGAACGAGCCGCACCCCTGCTGGCCGCGTACCGCGCGGATGCCTTGCTACTTGAGCGCGACGGCGCGCCTGCCTGGATGTTTCATCAACCGTACAACGCGTGCCGCAAAACGTAATCCGATTGAAGCCCCTTCATAGATGCCTGCTGTACGCGGTGGTCGCTCTGCTTTTTCTGAGTGGCGCGGCGTGGGCGTACTGGAACGATTTAGTTCCGTCACCCAGTGATCTTGAGATTAGCGCAAAGGCGTGGGCGATGAAAATTCACGGCGCGGCCGCAATGGCGATTTTGGTGCTGATCGGCATGCTTCTCACCGGCCATGTCCGCTCTGCGTGGCGTGCGCAGCGGAATCGTGGGAACGGCCTTCTCTTTCTCATTGCGTTTGCCGTTCTGACCGTCACTGGATACGGACTTTATTATGCTGGCGGTGAAAGCTTGCGCGCGTGGACGAGCTGGATTCACCTCGGGGTAGGATTAGCACTGCCCTTCCTTTTGATCGTTCATATCTGGCTTGGCAAACGAACGAGGACCACGATCTTGGTGCGAAAACCTGCTCGCGCGCCGGCTAAAATTGAACTGGCTTGAGCGGCGAATTTCAAGTTGCGTACCGGCGCTTGGTATAGCATCTTCTGCGTCCCGCTCTGGAAGTTCCCTTCCCCGGAATTTTCGCTTATGGCTGATACAACAGAAATAGTGCCCGAATTATTGGAAGCTGGTGTTCATTTTGGACACCAGACGAAGCGTTGGAATCCAAAGATGAAGCCGTTCATCTTTGAGCAGCGCAATCAGATTTACATCATCAATCTTGATGAAACGGTGCGGCAACTCCAGCGCGCGACGGAGTTTCTTCAAGATGTGGCGCGGCGCAGCGGTCGAATTTTGTTCGTCGGCTGTAAGAAGCAGGCGCAGGAAGCGATAAAGGAAGCCGCGCTAGCTTGCGGGCAATTTTACGTAAACCAGCGGTGGCTGGGAGGCACGCTGACAAATCTCACCACTATCCGCAAGAGCATCGGCCGCTTGAAATACATCGAACAGATCGAACAATCGCCCGAATACAAGAAGATGGGCAAACAGGAACTTGCTGCTTTGAATCGTGAGGCTGCAAAGCTCAGGCGTAATCTCGAAGGAATCATCGACATGTCCGAATTGCCGAATGCCTTGGTAGTGATCGATACGATCCGGGAGCAAAACGCCGTTAGCGAGGCACGGCGCCTCGGAATTCCGGTGGTTGCCATCGTGGATACGAACGCCGACCCCGAAGTCGTGGACTACCCCATTGCCGGGAATGACGACGCAATCCGCGCGATTCGCGTGATTTTGCAAAAACTGGTCGATTCGATTGTTTCAGCCAGTGGCGAAGCGCGTATTCGCGAACAGGTTGAAATGGCCGGTGTTTCTGCGTGAGATTATCTGCTACTCGACGCTTGTGGCTGGTAACGCTGTACTGGCCGACCTTCCAACTTTAACTTTTCAAAGGTCTAAGGACACAAATGAACGCAACAACTGAAATTGATCCGAAACTCGTCAAGCAACTACGTGAAAAAACCAACGCCGGTTTCATGGATTGCAAGCGAGCTCTTGTCGAGAGCAGCGGCGACCTTGAAAAGGCCGAAACCATCTTAAGGACCAAAGGCATTGCTACCGCGGCAAAAAAATCCACACGCGCGACAAAGGAAGGCATTGTGGCTTCGTATATTCATCTCCAAGGTAAAGTCGGTGTGCTGGTGGAGGTGAATTGCGAGACTGATTTCGTGGCAAGAAACGAGAATTTCCGCGAGTTTGTGAAGGACATCACCCTGCATATCGCCGCGGCGCACCCGCTTTACGTCAGCCGCGCAGATGTCCCGGGGAATCTTATTGAAGCTGAGCGCGAGATTTATAAGGCACAGGTTCAAGGCAAGCCGGCCAATGTGGCAGATAAGATCGTTGAAGGGAAACTGGAGAAGTTTTACAGCACCGTTTCCTTGCTTGAGCAGGGTTTCATAAAAAATCCTGACATGACCGTTGGCGATTTGCTCAATGGGAAGATCGCTGAGTTGGGCGAAAATATTGTCATTCGCCGCTTCGTCCGATACCTCGTCGGCGAGCCGCTGCCAAGCGAAGGGTAAGTGTTGGAGCGGCGTTCGCCGCGGCGAACGTCGAGACTGAAACAGGCAATTGACTCAACCGCCTTTACAACGTCGCGTGCCAACCGGCTAATCCGTGGTTAGTTTTAGCGGGATGGGACTGGCCGAATACAAACGGAAACGCGACTTCGGAAAGACAACTGAGCCCGCAGGCAAACCGCTTCCGAAGAAAGTCAAAGGAGCATCGCGTTTCGTTATTCAAAAGCACGCTGCACGCCGTTTGCATTACGACTTCCGTCTTGAGATGGAAGGGGTCCTGAAATCGTGGGCATTACCGAAGGGGCTACCCTGGAAACGCGGCGAAAAACATCTTGCCGTCGAAGTCGAAGATCACCCGATCGAATACGAGGACTTCGAAGGAGTGATTCCCGAGGGTCAATATGGCGGCGGAACAGTCATGGTTTGGGACTTCGGTAATTATTACGTTTACGGCGAGCAACCGGTGAAATCGCTGCAGGAAGGGAAGCTTCACCTCGTTCTCGACGGCAAAAAGGCGAAGGGTGAATGGACGCTCGTGCGAATTCGCGGTCGCGACGGTGAAAAGAATCAGTGGCTCATCCTCAAGACGGGTGACGACACAAAGCCAATTTCAAAAAAAATCGATGATCAATCGGTCAAGACCGGCCGATCGATGAAACAAATTGCCGAAGCCCGCGACGCCGAATGGCAATCGAGTCGCGTCGAAGACGAAAGCCCGACGTCTCAATTCAAATCGAGAATTCGAGAGGCCATAAAAAAAAACGAAAAGCGTAAATTTGTAGGGCAGGCACGCTTGCCCGCCGTATCTCCAGCAAAGTCGGGCAAGCGAAGTGATCGCAATAGAGTGGCGACCTTGGCCAAATTGCCGTCCGCGAAACCGCGCTTCATCGAACCGATGAAAGCGAAGCTCGTCGAAGAACCGCCCAGGACGGGAGATTGGGTATATGAACTGAAATTCGACGGCATTCGGCTGATCGCCGTGAAGGATGGCAGAAAAGTTTCGTTAATGTCGCGAAATCAAAATGACTTGAGTTCGCGTTTTCCGGAAATCGTCCAAGCTGTAATTAGCCTCCCCGCGCGCGAGTGCGTACTCGATGGCGAGGTTGTTGCGGTGGATGATGAGGGCCGGTCGTCCTTTCAACTCCTGCAAGCACGTGAGATGGAGGGCCGAAAATCGCCCATCTATTTTTATGCGTTCGATCTTCTTCAACTCGACGGTAAGAGCCTCGTCTCACTGCCTCTGGAAGGGCGCAAAACCGTCTTGGAAAACCTCTGCTCCGGCGTCAGCGATCCGATCCGTTATTCCGGTGCGATTGGGGGCGATGTCAAGCGGCTCCTGACTGAAGTCAAACGCCGCGGGTTGGAGGGAATCATTGGAAAACAGGCTAACTCCGTTTACGAATCCGGTCGGAGGAGCGGCGCATGGATTAAGCTCAAGTGTGTCAGCGAACAGGAATTCGTGGTTGGTGGATACACGCCGCCACAGGGAGCCCGCAAGCATTTTGGCGCTATTCTCGTCGGGTACTACCAAAAAAAGGATCTCATGTTCGCAGGCAAAGTCGGCACGGGTTTTACCAGCAAATTACTGGCCGCCTTGCACGAAAAATTCCGAGACCAGGAACGCAATGACTGCCCATTTGTTGATCTGCCCTCAAAGCAGAACGGCCAATGGGTGCAGGGCATCACGCCTTCTATGATGAAGCGAATGCACTGGATCAATCCGACGCTTGTCGCTGAAATCAAATTTGCAGAATGGACACGGGATGGAAAACTCCGTGCACCCGTGTTTCTTGGACTGCGCGAAGATAAAAAACCGACTGAGGTTGTGCGAGAAGGCTAGCGGCAAAAGAGCGTAAGTCCCACCACCGAGCAGGGATAGACGTTAGATACGTTGGAAGCCACTCGGGCTGAACAGGATAGCGGCCTCGCCCCAGCGAGCGAAATAATCAAGAGGGAGACAAACTGCATGCGCCCGTTTTTGTTGGCTTATCCGAAGATAAGAAGCCGGTCGACTTCGTTCGCGAGGCGTCAAGGGAACGGACAGCGCGTCTGGAAGTAGTGCGCTGCTGTTGCACCGGATTGAAGTGGACCGAAAATTATGAAGAGCTCAAGGGAAGGGGAGGGTTGAATTATTTATGCAAATTGCTCAGGTAGCGCCGCTTTATGAGAGTGTTCCGCCAAAATGTTATGGCGGAACTGAACGCGTGGTTTCGTACCTTACCGAGGAACTTGTACGACAGGGCCATGATGTGACGCTTTTTGCCAGTGCGGATTCGGTGACGAAGGCGAATCTGGTGCCGATGTGCCGGCGCTCGTTGCGTCTCGACAAATACTGCGTGGATCAATTTGCTCATCATGTTCTGATGCTCGAACGAGTGTTTCAGCGTGCGGAGGACTTCGATATCGTGCATTTCCACGTCGATTATTCGCATTTCCCGCTGAGCCGATATCAGCCAATTACCCAAGCAACTACGTTGCACGGGCGGCTTGATATTCCCGATCTTGTTCCAATCTATCGAGAGTTTCGCGACATGCCGGTCATTTCGATTTCAAATGCGCAAAGAGCACCACTGCCGTGGGCGAACTGGCAGGCGACGGTTCATCACGGCGTACCGGCCGAAATGTACCGGTTTCAGGAGCAGGAAGGAAGTTATCTCGCTTTCCTGGGGCGCATCTCGCCAGAGAAGCGGGTGGACCGCGCGATTGAGATTGCAAAGCGGGCGCAGATACCGCTCAAAATTGCCGCCAAAGTAGACCGCACAGATAAGGAGTATTTTGAATCGATGATCGCGCCGTTGCTTCGCGATCCTGTCGTTGAATTCGTAGGCGAGATTGGCGAAACCGAAAAAGACGAATTTCTTGGCAACGCGTATGCGTTGATATTTCCGATCGACTGGCCGGAGCCCTTCGGGTTGGTGATGATTGAGGCGATGGCATGTGGTACGCCGGTAATTGCCTATCCCTGTGGTGCTGTGCCGGAGGTAATCGAACACGGCCAGACTGGTTTTATTGTCGAAGGGCTGCAAGAAGCGGTGAAAGCCGTTCGGCGCGTCCCAGAGTTGAACCGGAAACGGTGCCGCGAAGTTTTTGAAAAACGCTTTACAGCCACACGGATGGCGCAGGATTACGTAAACCTATTTGAAGATTTGATCGAGAAAGGCGAAGACCACATTTCAAAAGCCGCGTAATGGCCAGGGGAGAAGTTATCCGCGTCCGAGACGAATTTTACGTTCGTTCGTCGTCACCGCGGGTAGATGTTCGCACTCGGACTTTAAAGCAGGGAGGCACTTTTGCCGTTTTCGATCGGTTTGGCGATATCGAAACGTTCGGCGCTGGCGAACTCGGAATATACTATAAGGACACGCGATTCCTATCACGCCTGAACTTAAAGATCGGCAAGGACCGGCCTTTGCTGCTCAGTTCCACGGTGCGTGAAGATAACGCCGTTCTGGCCGTCGACGCTACGAACTGCGATGTTGCCCGCGACGGCGAAGTGACAATAGAGCGGGGAACACTGCATGTTTTCCGCTCGAAGGTTCTGTGGGATCGAACGTGTCACGAGAGACTTCGTATTCACAATTACGGACGTGCGCCTCTCGATTTTTGGGTTTCAATCGAGTTCGACGGCGACTTTGTCGATATCTTCGAGTTACGCGGCACCAAGCGGGAACGCCGGGGCGCTCGAATCAAAACAGAGGTCACAACCGACGCAGTAGTGCTTGCCTATCATGGACTGGACGACTTTGTTCGGCGCACCCGGATTGTTTTCCACCCGCGACCGGATCGGTTAGGCGAATCGCTCGCCAGCATTCAAGTTCATCTTGAACCGGGCCAGGATGCTACTTATCGGTGGGCCGTTGCATGTGAAGTTGACGGCGATTCGTCCGGTGAAATCAAACCCTGTTACGAAACGGCTGTTCAGGACGTGGCCAGAGCGCTCGACCGCGTGCACGCGCAGGAACCGCATGTTTTCACTGGAAACGAACAGTTTAACGATTGGCTGAACCGGTCGCTGGCGGATCTTCACATGCTGCGAACGGAAACGTTATACGGTCCGTATCCGTACGGCGGTATCCCGTGGTATTGCACGGTATTCGGACGGGATGGAATTATCACGGCGCTGCAGTGCCTCTGGTTCGATCCGTCGCTTGCTCGCGGCGTCCTGCGTTACCTGGCAGCGAACCAGGCTGATGCCGAAAAGCCCGAGCAAGACGCACAACCTGGCAAGGTGTTACACGAGTTTCGCGATGATGAAATGGCAACACTGGGCGAGGTCCCGTTCAGGCGGTACTACGGTACAATCGATGCAACGCCGCTGTTTATCATGCTGGCCGGAGCGTATTACAAGCGCACGGCCGATCGCACCTTAGTCGAATCGATTTGGCCGAACGTGCAGCGCGCGCTGCACTGGATAGATCGTTACGGGGATTCAGACGGCGATGGCTTTGTGGAGTACTCGCGCCAGTCGAAACACGGTCTGGTTCAGCAGGGCTGGAAAGATTCTCAGGATTCAATTTTCCATAGCGATGGTGTCCTCGCCGAAGGCCCGATCGCCCTGTGCGAAGTACAAGGTTATGCTTATTCGGCGAAGATTGCCGCCAGTGAACTGGCAGCGCTGCTGGGCGATAAGACTTTAGCGGTAGCTTTGAGAAAGCAGGCCCAGGCTCTTCGTCAGCAGTTTGCGCGAGCTTTCTGGTGCGACGCTCTGTCTACGTACGCGATCGCCTTGGATGGAAGGAAGCAGCCTTGCTGGGTGCGAACGTCGAACGCAGGTCACTGTCTTTTTACCGGGATTGCGACGGAGGAACACGCACGCCGTGTGGCGACCACTCTTGGCCACGAGACATCCTTCTCCGGGTGGGGAATTCGCACCGTGGCTA
>JBLMXD010000062.1:0-7692 GCA_050257575.1 Alphaproteobacteria bacterium
CCGCGCTTCACTGTGAGCAACATTTGTTCGTAATCTTCGGGCGACGTGATTCCATAAATGCAGGAAACGCTCGCCACTACGATAACGTCGCGCCGCGACAACAGCGCGCTCGCGGTGGAAAGCCGCAATCGTTCGATTTCCTCATTGATCGATGAATCTTTCTCGATGTAGGTGTCGGATCGCGGGATGTAAGCCTCGGGCTGATAATAATCGAAATAGCTGACGAAATACTCCACCGCATTGCGCGGGAAGAATTGCTTGAACTCGGAGTAAAGTTGCGCGGCCAGCGTTTTATTGTGCGAGATGACCAGCGTCGGTCGATTCAGTTCCTGGATTACATTGGCGATGGTGAAAGTCTTGCCTGAACCGGTCACACCGAGCAGCGTTTGATGGCGGTTTTCCGCTTGGACAGACTTCAGCAGCTTCGCGATTGCCTGTCCCTGGTCGCCGCGAGGTTTAAACTTGGATTCAAGCTGAAACGGCATCTTGCAATTTTAGCACAAGATCGACAGCAGGGTTGCGGCTCGGTTTGATCTCGGGCGAGACCGTATCCAGCACGGTTGCGCACAAATAGCATTTCAGAAATCCACAAAATCGCCGAAGATATTGCTGCTGTTATATCTATGCCTGCCAAGCATGAATCTGAAGTGCAGCTGCAGATCGGCCATGTCCTATTTATGGACCTGGTTGGTTACTCAACTCTGCTCATGGACGAGCAGCACCAATACCAGGAGCAGTTGACTGACATCGTCCGTAGCACCGAGCAGGTTCGGATCGCAAAAGAGGCACGAAAGCTGATTCGACTTCCCGTTGGCGACGGCATGGCGCTGGTCTTCTTCAATAGCCCCGAAGCGCCCGTGCGATGTGCGGTCGAGATCAGCAAAAAATTGAAGGAGCATCCGCAACTGAAACTTCGGATGGGGGTGCACAGCGGCCCCATTAGCGAAGTTCGCGATGTAAACGATCGAACGAACGTTGCAGGGGCTGGAATCAATCTTGCCCGCCGCGTTATGGATTGCGGAGACGAAGGCCACATTCTCTTGTCCAAAAGGGTCGCAGAGGACCTGGGGCAATCGCGACAATGGAGTCCCTGTCTACACGACTTGGGCGAATGTGCCGTCAAGCACGGTGTTCCCATTTTTCTAGTAAATTTCCACGGCGACGGATTTGGGAATCCGGAAATGCCGAGAATGCTCCAACAGGCCCGGGCGGAACAAGCCGCTAAAGCCGCCATGGCTCCACGACGGCGTCGGGCTGCGTACTTGGCGACTGGGGCGGCGATCGTTTTGATTGCCGGGAGCGCTCTGGGCATCTGGTCTTATTCCAAGCACAAGACGGCCGCCGAGCCGCCGGACGAAAAAAGCATCGCTGTGTTGCCGTTTCAAAATTATAGCCCCGAGAAAGACAACGCTTTTTTCGCGGATGGCATCCAGGACGATATCCTGACGAGTCTGGCAAAGATCAAAGACCTCAGAGTCATTAGTCGTTCCTCAGTGATGAGATTCCGCGACGCGGCGGCGCAGAATCTGCGCCAGGTTGGGAGAAAGCTTGATGTAGCAAACATTCTCGAAGGCAGTGTGCGCAAAGAAGGCGATCGCGTGGTGGTCAACGTGCAACTGGTCGATTCGCGAAATAATCAGCAACTCTGGGCAAATCGTTACGACCGCACTCTGGTGGATTCACTGGGGTTACAGGGAGAATTGGCCAAGGAAATTGCTGATGCGCTGCGTGCAACCCTCAGCGACGATGAAAAAGCACAGGTCAGCACCCAGCCGACAAAGAATGCGGACGCGTACGTGTTCTATCTGCGGGCAAACCAAATTTACCGGAATCCCGACACACTCCTGAAGGATTACGAGGCAGCCGAGCAGCTCTACAGTCAGGCAATCGACATCGATCCCGACTTTGCGCTCGCTCACGCGCGTTTGGCATCTGTTTGCGCCGAGATTTTTCACTATTACCAGCCTACAGAGAACTGGAGCAGGAAAGCTCGAATGGAAGCCGACACCGCTCTGCGTCTGCAACCCAATCTTGCAGAAGCGCATTTCGCGCTCGGGCAATGCATTTACTGGATCGACGGGGACTACGACCGCGCCTCGGACCAATTTGAAATTGCTACCAAGCTGTCCCCCAGCTACGCAGATGCCGGCCGCTTGATTGCAGCGGTTGAACGCCGGCAGGGGAGATGGGAAGAGGCGCTCGCAACGTATGAAAACGTTGCAAAGCTCGATCCACAAAATCCGCATACGATCCGTGAACTCATGCAAACCGAAACCTCCATGCGGCGGTGGGAAGACGCAGCGCGAAGCGCAGACCGACTCCGTGTGCTGGTACCGACTTCGCTCGTGGCGAAGGTTCAGAGGGGATACATCGATTTCTGGTGGAAAGGAGACACCCATCTGCTGCAGTCGCTGGTGAATCAAGTCCCCGCCGGTTTCGACCCGGATGGCTCCGTCACTTCGGCACGATGGGAAGTGGCCATGCTCCAGCGCGATTATGCCGGGGCCAGAAATGTTCTGCAGAGTTCGTCGGCTAACGAGATCTCTTACGCGACTGCCGGCCTGTCTCCGAGAATCCTTTTCGAAGGCTGCACGGACCTCGCGCAGGGTGATAACGCGAATGCTCAGATTGCATTTGAACAGGCCAGACCCGCGTTTGAAACAGCCTTGAAGGAAGCGCCAGACAGTGCCGAGCGGCATGCCAACCTTGGTTGGCTTTACGCTTTGATGGGGCGGAAAAGTGATGCCATCTCAGAAGGACAGCTCGCGGTCGACCTCAAGCCCGAATCGAAAGACGCTGTCGATGGTTCACTCATGAGCGGTTATCTCGCGCTGATCTACGCCCGCGTAGGTGAGAACGACCTGGCCATTTCCTTAATCGAGCGTCTGCTCAAAACACCAGGTGCGGTTGATAGTGCCAATTACAGCATCACCCTCAACGATCTGAAATATCGCTGGGAGTGGGACCCGCTGCGAAGCGATCCGCGTTTTCAGCAACTCATCGGGCAGAATCCGCGCTAGCATCGCCTCATGTAGTGGACGATCTGTCGCGACGCTGCCACTGCCCGGTTCCCTTGCGGTCCAACTTCAAAGCGCCTCATTGCCAATCGGAGATGAAATGCGAGGCTTCACATCGATTCCTTGGGCAGACCCTCAAGGACCGTCTTCGTTGGATGACATCATGATCGCAGATACCGGAACAAATGTTCAGTTGGAGATCGGACATGTCCTGTTTATGGACATGGTCGGTTACTCGCAACTGCTCCTCGACGAGCAACGAGAACTCCAGGAACAACTGACCCAAATCGTCCGGAACAGCGAGCAAGTCCGCGCAGCCGAGGCGGCTGACAAACTGATTCGAGTCCCCACAGGAGACGGGATGGCGCTGGTGTTTTTTAACAGCCCGGAGGCGCCGGTGCGTTGCGCCATTGAGATTGGTCAGGCAATCAAAGGGTCAACAAAGATGCGTTTGCGTATGGGCATTCATAGCGGCCCGGTCAATGAAGTGCGGGACGTGAATGATCAGACGAATGTCGCTGGCGCCGGAGTGAACATCGCACAGCGTGTTATGGATTGCGGTGACGACGGCCACATCCTTGTTTCCCGGCGCGTGGCCGAGGATTTGGCGCAGGCCCGGTTCTGGCGTCCGTACCTTCATGATCTGGGTGAGTTCGAGACGAAGCACGGTGTGGGGATTTTTGTGGTCAATCTTTATACCGATGAAGTCGGAAACCCGGAGTTACCGGAAAAATTGAAACGGGCGCAGGAAGTCTTGTCAAAATCTGCGTCGCCAACGCGATCGATCGCGGTTTTGCCATTCGACGATGTAAGCCCGACGCAGGACCGCGATTATTTCGGCGATGGAATTGCAGAAGAAATTTTGACAGCGCTCTCGAAAGTCGACGGCCTGCGCGTAGCGGCGCGGCGATCGTCATTTTGGTTCAAGGACAAGAACGTGGGCCTGAGCGAGGTGGCCGAGAAGTTGAACGTTTGTCATGTGGTGGAGGGCAGTGTGCGGCGCGATGGCAATCGTGTGCGCGTAACGGCAGAACTGATCGACGCCTGCGATGGATTCACCATGTGGTCGGAGACGTTCGAACGAGAGTTGCGCGGAATTTTTTCTGTCCAGGACGAAATCACCCGGTCCATTGTTGATGCGCTCAAGCTGAAGCTGGATGTTTCCCCGCGACCCAGAGTTCGCAGCGCGAACGCTTACGACGCTTATCTGCAAGGTCTGTTTTACTCAGACAAGGGCACGGAGGAGGCCCTGCGTAAAAGCCTCGAATTTTTTCAGCGCGCTCTGGACAAGGATCCGAAATTCGGTCGGGCGTGGACGGGAATCGCGAAGGCGTGGCTCTGGCTAGCCGATGTGTACGTCCCGCCCTTAACGGCTTACTCAAACGTCCGCGAAGCTGCGATTAAGGCGCTCAACATCGACCGTGAAGATGCCGAAGCGCACGTCTACCTCGCGGAAAGCAAGCGTATTCTGGAGTGGAACCTGGGTGAAGCAGAAGCCGAATACCGACGGGCCTTCGAAATCGACCCAAACTCAACCTCGTCGAATTATTTCATTGCTGCCTTCTATGCAGCACGCGGGGATCGCGACGAGGCGCTGGCGTATCTGCAACGCACGTCAAAGATCGATCCCGCTTCACTCTGGGTGAATAATTCAGCCTGCGAACTCTACAGATATTTCGGACTCTATGACGAGGCAATCGCAGCAGGCGAGCGGGCGTTACAACTGGACCCGGCGTTCGTCTACGGCGAGCCATTACTGGCAGCACTTTATCGCGAGATGGGGAGGTTCGATGACGCAATCACGCTCTACAGGAAAGCCCAGGATGTTAGTGGCAGACCGACCTTCGGGATGGCGATTACTCATGCGCGGATGAATCAGCGCGACCAGGCTCTGCAAATGCTTCATGAAGCTACGGATTTTCGCGGGTATACGGCTGGCGATGTTATCGCACATGTTTACGTGGCACTCGGCGAATATGACGCAACCATAAAGGAATTGGAGCGTGCGCGAGATGAGCGTTCCTCCTCGCTTCACACCGTCGGCATTGCTCCTGAATTTGTGCCCTTACGTTCGGACGAACGTTTCCTTTCACTTCTGCGAGAGATTGGTCTTGAGCCGGAGAAAGTTTTCGCGGCTTCGCAAGGCCCGAACTTGTAGGCGTGACCTCGGGTGCATACGCACGACGAGGGTTGTCTATTGCACAATTACATCCCGTCCGTGGCCGTGCGAACGTACGCCGTGCTCGTTCAAATCCTTTTGCGCTACATGCATTCCAAATAGCAAGACCGCGATGAGGCCAAAGTAGAGAATCGACATAATCCAGCGCTGAGACGATGTAACTTCAAAGTAACGCTGCTCTTCCTCAGTGCGTTTGCGAAAGAGCGAATAAATCCGTGGCAGCGACAAAAGAACAATCAGCCAGATAATAAAATTTGGATATTTCCATCCGAACCAAATGAGCAACGCGAACCCGGGCAACCACAACCAGCGCGATAACGCCGTTACAATGCGTCCACCGTCGAGCATCCCCACCGGTGTGAGATTGAACAGATTTAGAAAATATCCAAACCATGCCAGCGCGATGAAAATTGGAGCAGCGAAGAATTCGCCCAACGCGTTGCAGACTAGCGCACCCAAACTCCCGAGCAGTGGCCCGCCAATACCCACGCAGGCTTCCATCCAGGCATTGCGCGGCGCTTCTTTGAGCGCGATGAACGCGCCCATAAACGGAATAAAAACGGGCGCTCCGACTTTGAGTCCAAACTTTTTGGCGACGATCAGGTGACCTGTTTCGTGAACGAGCAGGAGCAGGACAAACCCCAGCGCGAACTGCCAGCCCCACAGTTGCATGTAGACCCAGACCATCAGCAGCATCGTGCCCCCTGATTTCAAGAGTATGGGCAGAAATTTTAGCAACGGCAGGAGAACGACTTTCAGCTTCGCAAAAATGGCAATGGCCACGACAGCAATCGGGCCCAGCGCTTTTTTTATTCGGCTCCAGCCGGTCTCCTCGGCGGGTGCCTTGTAGTCCTTAGTTCCTTCCGTCTGAACATTCACGTCTTGCGTCAATAAATGTGCATGGCGTTTCTGTGAAACGCCAATTTTTGAAGAGAGCAGTGTCCTTCCTCAGAAGGATCTCGTGGACTGATTCAGCGGGATGCGGCGGCTGTTTCCGGTTTTTGCTGGGCAGTTTGATATTCCTGCAGCCACGCGCTCCAGCTCATGTTCTCTTTCCATACCGTAATTCCGGAATGGCCATAGTGTTGTTCAACTTCGTATTCGTCGTCTTTTCTTACCTGGCACCAGAAGAGGCGGCCAGCCCGGCGCCAGGCGTCGAGGAGCATTCCATCAACGAAAGGCTGGTTTCGCGCGGTAACTACCAGCGCGTTGTTCTCGCTGGAGGTGTTTGGATAGGCTTCGCCCCAGTGTAGAACCAGGGTCTTGAGTTTGAGTTCTTTCAAGCGCGCGCCGAGATCCTGCGCCCAGTGACCACACCAACCGCGCTTCCGCATGCCGATGTTGACCAGAAAAACCGTAAACTCGGGATTCAGAACAACACGGTATTCCTTCTTTAATGCGCGCGACTTTATGTGCGCAGTCTCCGACAACAGTTGGGCTTCTGCCGGGTCGACATCGGGTCCAAGCGCCGTCAGCGCTTTGGCCAGATCTTTGATTGATCGTTCATCGCTGGCATGCGCAGGAGCGACCAGAAGCAGGAATGCAAAAACGAATGAAAGTTTGTGCATCGTATCTTTTTCCCGACTCTGCATGTCGCACTGCCATGCCGCTAGTGCAATAGAAAATCGGCTGCGAACTGCCTAAGGCTTCGCAAGTTCGCAAAAATACGCCGCGACGTTGGGTTTGAAATAGAAATACCATCCCGCAAGAAAACCGAAGACCGCGGCGTTAACGATGGCCCGCCACATGATTGTTTGCCTCAGGATGTCCAATGCACCGAGCGTAGAGGCATACAAAAAGATCAGGATAAAAACCACCATCACGAGACGTCGCGACCACGGTTTATCCGTCGCGAGACCGTAGGCAATCAAAGCCATCAGGCAGCCCAGCGCTGCCACGAGCGGGGCAGCGACACGCAACCATTCCGAGCGGGTCACTTCTTCGCCACCCATTAGGTGTGGGCCGATGTCAAGAATCGCGAGCAAAATCGACAGGAACATGCCGATCGATGCTAATCCTGCGAACCAGGCCAGGATTCGAATCGCAAAGGGCTGCTTCAATTCTTTTGCTACATCTGTGTGCAGAGGCATTGGCGTCCGCAATCAAATCACTACGAATTCATTTCAGAAATCAAGAAAACGACGTTTGGTGGCGAGACCACCGGGCTCGCCATTTGTGAGAAGACTGGGTGGCTTCTAATCTTTGTGGCGAATTGAACCGGCGCCAGTGATGTTCCTCTGGATCTGTGCCGGGTTCCCGGAGTAAGTCACTTTCCCTGCGCCAGTGATGATGACTTTCAGCGTTTCGCTGACGTTGATGTCCGCGTCACCCGCGCCGGTAGTGGAAATTTCAGCAGTTTTGGTTTGCAATCCCCGAGCCGCCAACTGGCTTGCGCCTGTCATGTCGACCAGAAGTCGATTGATATTTCCATCAAGGAAAACCTCCGAGGCTCCTTTCGATTCCAGAGCAAACGATGGCCCGCTCAACTGTTTGGCG
>JBLMXD010000063.1:0-3204 GCA_050257575.1 Alphaproteobacteria bacterium
CGCGACATCACCGCCACGGTTCAGTCGACCGGCATGATCGCGGCCGGTCCAAGCGGTCTCTTGCAGAGCCTTGCTGCTCTCGTTTCGCCGGCCTATGCAGGAGGCGTCCTCACTAGAGCCGGACCGATGAATGCGAGCGGACACGTCCTGGCCCGGATGATCATCGGCCAATCCAGCCGTTTGGTGAAATTAGTTCCTGGTCAGCCCTGCACCAACAATTGCATCCAGGTAACCAGTATCCAGATGACGGGAAAGGGTCCTCCCTTTTGCGATCAGGGGTCCGCCAAAGCGCAGGCCACGCTGACAGTGACCAACGAGGTAGGCGTCCCGCTGGCGGGCGTGAGGATTACCGGCCACTTCTTCGACGATTACTGGCTCGATGAGACCGTCGTCGGCGTGACCAACGCCAATGGTCAGGTGACGTTCAAGCACGTTGGACCTGCTTGCGTGGGAGCCATAGCGTTCCTCGTCACCGATGCAGACGCTATGCAGGCCGGCCTTCTTTCGCCGGCGATCGCCCAGCGGGCCGTGCGCTCTACCTTCGATCGAACGAAGGGGATTCTGACAAACTACGTCATCCCGTTGCCCTGATCGGATTGGGGGAACTACCGCAGCTGCTTGGCAATCAGATCGACGTCGCGATGATCTTCGCGTCCTCGGTTTTCGTAAGCGTGCGTCGTTCCAAGGATAGGAACTCGCATCTTCAAACACAATGCCTCGATTGGACGCGACGCGTGAGATCTCTCCTAGAATGGTCGGAAGCCCGCCGTCGTCTGGACTTCTTCGCGAGGTGTTTGGAAACCTGCCTGGAGGATTTGTAACGCCTTCGCCGGTGCGTTCCGGAGCGCCTGTTCTAACTCATGGCCCCGCATTGCGTTCCAACTCCCCGCGGTTTCCGTCGCGGCGACTGGAAGGCGCCCTTTGCTTTTTCAAGCTACAGATGGCTTGAGCTTGGATTTCTTGCTAAGAAGCGGCAAAACCTTTTCAACGAGTGCATCCGCTGTGATGCCATGTTTTTTGCGAAGGAGAGGAACGGCGCCGTGCTCGATGAATTGATCAGGCCAGCCGATCCGCACCACCGGCGTGTTGATCATTTGGGAGTGCAGATGTTCCATCACCGCGCACCCGAAGCCGTTAAATAAAACGTGGTCTTCAATTGTGCAGACGACGTCCACGCTGCGCGCGAAAAATTCGAGCGTCCCTGTGTCCATTGGTTTGATCCAGCGCGGATTAATTAGCGCCACGGAAATCCCTTTTTCTTCAAGCTTGCGCGCGGCTTCTTCTGCCACTTCGAACATCGCGCCGAGGCCGAAGATCGCCACGTCACGTCCGTGCTTCACCACTTCGGCCTTGCCGATTTCAAGAAGCTTCGGTTCTGGTTTGATTTTCGCGCCGGTGCCTGAGCCGCGGGGGTAACGAACGGCTATGGGGCCGGAGTTGTAGTGCAACATGGTCCAGAGCATGTCCACAAATTCGTCCTCATCCTTCGGCTGCATGTGCACCCAGTTCGGCACATGCCGGAGGTAACCGATGTCGAACAATCCGTGGTGCGTTGGTCCGTCGTCGCCGCTCAACCCAGCGCGGTCCATGCATAGCTTCACATTCAGGTTTTGGATGGCGATATCGTGGATCGCCATGTCGTACGCGCGCTGGAAAAAAGTGGAGTAGATCGCCAGGAACGGTTGCAGACCTTGTGTCGCCAGGCCGCAGGCGAAAAGCGTGGCGTGTTCTTCGGCGATGCCTACGTCAAAATAACGGCCGGGGTGCGCCTTTTGAAAATGTGACAGCCCGGTGCCGCTTGGCATTGCCGCGGTAATAGCAACCAGCTTCTGATTTGTCTCAGCAAATTTCGCCAGTGTTTTGCCGAAAATTTCCGAATATGTGGGCGTCGGCGCAGGGGCGGTCTCGCCACTCTCGATCTTGTACTTGCCGAGACCGTGAAACTTGTCGGGTTGCTTCAGTGCCGGCGCGTAGCCTTTGCCTTTCTGAGTGAGAATGTGGAGGAGGACCGGTTCCTCCTGGGTTTTTAAGAATTCAAATGTCCGGATCAGCAGAGGGATGTCGTGCCCATCGATTGGTCCATAATAGCGCAACCCGAGCTCCTCAAAGATGACGCTAGGAACGAGCAATCCTTTTACGCTCTCCTCAACTTTATGCGCGAACTCGGCGATGGATTTTCCGGCAATCGTCTCCACGAAATGGCGTGCTTTCTCGTGCAGATGCGCAAAGGTCGGGCTCGTCACGATCGTGTTCAGATAATTTGCGATCGCGCCGACGTTTTTCGCGATCGACCATTCGTTGTCATTCAGAACCACGATAAAGCGTTTTGTGTGCGCCTTAACGTTATTGAGCGCTTCGTAGCTGATACCGCAGGTGAACGCCGCATCTCCGGCGACGACTACGATGTTTTCGTCGGTGCCGCGCAAATCCCGCCCTACCGCCATCCCCAGCGCTGCAGAGAGCGCAGTACCGGCATGACCCGCTCCGTAGCAATCGTGTTCGCTCTCGCTACGTAAAAGAAAACCGTTGAGCCCCCCGAATTGGCGCATCGTGTTGAAACGCTCCAGCCGTCCGGTAAACAGTTTGTGGACGTAACCCTGATGGCTGACGTCCATGACGAACCGGTCGCGCGGCGTATCGAACACGCGATGCAATGCGATGGTCAACTCCACGACGCCAAGATTCGGTCCGAGGTGGCCCCCAGTTTGGGAGAGAACTCTGATCAGCTCTTCGCGCACCTCCTGTGCAAGCTGCGGCAGGTCCTGTTCACTCAGCGCCTTGATGTCAGCTGGCGAACGGATGCCATCGAGCAAACGCTTCGGCGTGGCTGCCGTCTCAGTGGTTGGCGATTTGTCAGAAGAGTTTGATTTCGTCATCGGTGCTTTCAAGTTCCGCTGCTGCTTTCTCGGAAGGAGCCGGTTCCTCGGCCGGCTCAAATTCTTTCACTATTGTTTTCCCTGCGCTATTGCGAGCAATGATTTCAATCTTTTGCTCCGCAGTGGCGAGTCGTTCCTGGCAAACCTTTACCAGATTCATTCCTTCCTCGTAACGCACGATCAGATCTTCGAGGCGCAATTTACCTGACTCCATTTGTTCGACAATTTTCTCGAGCCGATCCATCGCGCCTTCAAAGTTAAGCTCCGCCTCGCGCGGCTTCGGTTTACTGCTCATGGGGAAAGCGGAAGAATTAAGCACAGCTTCGCT
>JBLMXD010000064.1:0-2946 GCA_050257575.1 Alphaproteobacteria bacterium
CGAAGATGAACCGCTCGGGCCGGGCAAACTTCAAGGTCGCCCGCGTGCGACCACCTTCGAGTACGCGTACGCGACCGCACGAATCACGGACTAATGTGAAGCTGTTCACGGTTCGCCTGCGCTTTCTGGGCGGCCTTGATTTCTTTCTCCGCTCGCGGATCAGCGATCCAATTCGTGAACGGATTCTGAGCGAAAAGACCTCGGTTAAGGACGTCATCGAATCGTGTGGCGTGCCGCATCCCGAGGTGGGAAAGATCCTGGTAAATGGTCATTCCGTAGGTTTCGATCACACGCTGGCAAAGGACGCAGATGTGGAGGTTTCGCCTGCCGAAAACGATAGTCTGTTACAAACGGATAAACATACACAACCATCTACATCCATGACGTTTGTCTGTGATGGACACTTAGGCACACTCACCCGCAATCTCCGGCTCCTCGGGTTTGATGTTGCCTATAACCATAAAGCTGATGACCGGCAGTTGCTCGATCTAATGGCTCGCGAAAATCGAGCCCTCCTAACGCGTGACCGCCGACTGCTCATGCACGCGATCGTTCGACAGGGATATTTCCCGCGCTCACAGAACGCGGAGGAGCAAACGATCGAGGTTATCGGTCGTTTTAGGCTTTTGGATCGAATTGCCCCTTTTACGCGATGCCTTCGTTGCAATGCACTGTTGCAGCCCGCTCCCAAAGCCGATGTCATGGATCAACTCCAGCCCCTCACCAGAATCTATTACCAGCAGTTCCGCCGTTGTTCTGGTTGCGGCCAGATCTACTGGGCTGGATCACATTTCGATAAATTGAAGAGAAGGATAGAAACGATCCGAAAGCGTCTCAGCGAGTAAAGAGACCGAACAAATCACGTTCTTGTCAGGCGCGTTACAACTGCCACACTCGCTTCAATGCGAAAAGCCACTTTTCTGCACCATTTGTTCGCCGTCCTCGCTACAACCCTGATTAGTAACGCATACGGTCAGGGACCAGCTCCATCGCCACTCATATCAGCAGCGCCCTCGCCGGCCCCGGCGAATGTTTCTGCACCCCCGAAGCCACAGCCGAGTGTACCCCCGGAATTAACCAAAGCGGATTTCGAGACTTTTCTCGATGCGTTGATTCCATCGCAATTGCAGAACCGAAACATTGCCGGCGCCGTCGTGTCCGTAGTGAAAGATGGTCAGGTGCTGCTCCAAAAGGGCTACGGCTACGCTGATGTTGAAACGAAGAAACCTGTACTACCCGATCAAATCTTATTTCGTCCGGGTTCAATTTCAAAATTGTTCACTGCCACAGCCGTGATGCAACTGGTCGAACAGGGCAAGCTCGACCTCAATCGCGACGTTAACGACTACCTCGATTTCACAATCCCGAAGACGTATCCGGAGCCTGTTACGCTGCGGCAATTGCTCACCCATACGGCTGGCTTTGAAGAAACATTAAAGAATCTGTTCGTGGCGCACGAGAGCGACATCAAACCGTTGCGCGCCTACCTCATCAATCAAATGCCGGCCCGCATTTTCCCGCCAGGCAAAGTTCCCTCCTATTCCAATTACGGCTTCACACTTGCCGGATATATCGTTGAACGCGTAAGCGGTGAGAAATTCGAGCGCTATATCGACGATCACATCCTCAAGCCGCTGGGGATGACCAGCTCGACTTTCGATCAACCATTGCCCTCGAAGCTCGTCGCCCAGATGTCGAAGGGCTACCTCAACGCTTCAAAGAAACCACGGGATTTCGAATGGGTTCAAGCCGCACCCGCCGGCGCGCTTTCAACGACCGCTGCCGATATGACGCGATTCATGCTTGCATTTCTCCAGGACGGCAACGTCGACGGAGTCGCCATTTTGAAACCGGAGACAGTTCGACAAATGCAAACACGCCAGTTCGAACTTAATCCCATGATTTGCGGTTTTGGCATTACTTTCATGGAATATTGGATGGAGCCTGTGCGCGTCATCGGTCATGGTGGCGATACAGTTTATTTCCACAGCGACATGGTGCTGGTACCGAGTGCGCACGTGGGTTATTTCATTTCCTACAATAGCCTCGGCAAGAATGTTGGCGGTGGTCGGGGCGAGGTCCTACGGACATTCATGAATCGCTATTTTCCAAATCCGAGTGAACCAAAGGTCGCAGTTGAGACCAGCACTCAAAAATCTGACGGCCGTAAAGTTAGCGGCGTTTACGACGGGACGCGCCGTGGAGAAACAACCTTCCTGAAAGTTCTCGCATTGCTGGGACAGTTTAGTGTGAGCAGCGATAAAGACGGCATCCTCACTGTGGAAGGAAACAAGAATCAGGGCGGCGAACTGAAAAAATGGAAAGAGATTGCGCCGCTCGTTTACAACGAGGTAGATGGTTCGGAAAGAATTGCGTTTCGTGCTGACGCGTCTGGCAGCGTAAATGAAATGCTCCCATTCCCTGCAATTTACGAGGGGCAACGCGTTCCGTGGCACGCCAGTAGAGGTTTTGTCGGGCTAGTTATCGGTGGAAGTTTACTGCTCTCTCTTTTGACCCTCCTTTTCTGGCCAGTCGCAGTACTAATTCGGAGACGATATCAGCGACCACTCTTCAATTCGAGAAGTGACAGAGTCCTGTATTTTCTTTCGCGGATCGTGTGTCTCGGCGAATTGGTCTTCATTCTGACGCCTGTGATTGCTTTTAGTCAGGGCCTGGAACACGTCGTGATCCTCGGTGACGCAATTAATCCCTGGCTATGGGCGCTTCATATCTTTGGATGGCTTCTGATGGCGGGTGTCCTGCTTCTGATCGTTGCCGCGGTTCGGTTTGTCAGGCTTCCGGGGCATGGGTTCTGGTTTCGCACCCACGCGATTCTGCTCGCGTTGGGTGGAATTGCGTTTGGAGTGTTTGCCTGGCAATACCATTTACTCAGCGCGTCGCTAAAGTTCTGATTGCCACGTTCAATCGATGAATTTTTTCCATCGA
>JBLMXD010000065.1:0-28918 GCA_050257575.1 Alphaproteobacteria bacterium
GGAAAAAAGCAGACGCGCCTCTGTCCATGGCCATGCGACGAACGGACGGGTCATCTTTGCCAGTCAACACAATGACTCGTGTCGCGGGGGATACCGTTCGTAATCGCCTTTGCACTTCCAACCCATTCATGTCTGGCATGATAATGTCGATCACAGCAACGTCGGGACAATGAATCGACGCATGCTCCAGGAATGCGATCGGATCCGTGAAGGCCTCGACCTTCCAACCACATGAGTCGAGAAGGCGGCTCATGGCCTTGAGGATGGCTACATCATCATCCAACAGGCATACCGCCACAGTTTCGTGGTTAAGCGCGACCATCTTTAATCTCCCCAGTCACATTCAAAATCTCATTCGGATAGCCAAAAGGGGCTGCCTCATACGGCCCACCAAACAACTGTGCCGTGCGCCCATTTAGGTATAGTTCGCCTCTCCTTCTTAAAAGAAGTAGCGAAAAGCTATCGTTAATAACTAACACGGCCGCACCCTCAGGCATGAAACTACCTAGCGCCTGAGATCAGCGGAATGCAATCAGACCTTAGTCCCGGGTTTGACCGGTGGCGTGATGCCAGCTTTCTGCAAAACTAACATCAGCTCAGCAACTGACGTGATCCCGAGCTTTTGCATGACGTGCGCACGATGGGTTTTAACTGTCTTTTCAGCCATCCCAAGCTCGCCGCCAACTTGCTTATTGAGCAGTCCCGTAGCAACGAGTTGCATGACTTCGTACTCGCGCGGTGTCAATCGTGCGAGTAGCGCCTCAGCCTGGTTTTTCTCAGCGGTGTGCCGCCGCTGTTCAGCCGAGCGAACGAGAGCGCGTTCGACGCTTTCCAGTAGTTGCCTGGGCTTGAAAGGCTTGGGGAGAAAATCTACAGCGCCTGCCTTCATCGCCTCGGCACACATAGGCACGTCACCGTGGGCCGTTATAAAGACAAGTTGCTCTTCACGCCTGCACTCGATGAGCGTTTTCTGCAGGTCCATTCCGTTTAGCCCGGGCATCCGCACATCGACAATGAGGCATGAAGGTCCCGGATGCGACGATCGAGAAAGAAATCCGGACGCAGAATCGAACAGTTCTGTGTCGTAACCGGCAGCGTCTAACAAGCGCTCCAGACTTTTTCGGACCGATTGATTATCATCAATCACAAACACAAGTCCCTTCGGGGTCATCATCCGGACATTCCCTCTTTCGTTGGCAGATGAAAACAAAACAAGGCTCCGCCACCGTCGGCGTTTTCGGCTGCGATGTTTCCGCCATGCGCCTCAACAATCGAACGGACGATGGCGAGACCCATTCCGAGGCCTTCTTCTTTCGTAGTGAAAAACTGCTCGAAGAGGCGTCCCCGCGTCGACTCGGAGATTCCTGAGCCATAATCGCGCACCGAAACAAAGATCGTGCCGTCGCCGTTGCAGCTTGTGGCAACCTCGACGACCCGACGATTTGGCGGCGTGTTGCGCATCGCTTCAATAGCGTTATGCACAAGGTTAATCAGCACCTGCTGAATCTGAATGGGATCGCCATAGATCGCTGGTAAATCCTGCCCGAGCGACATTTTCAGCTTACAGAACTGCGCGGCGGCATCCGGCTGAATGATACGCGTGACAGCGCTTATCACGTCGTTCAAATTTATCGGCCCGCGAATCGCGCTGCCTTTTTTAATCGCGCTCCGTACATTGCGCATGATGTCATAGGCGCGGTGTCCATCTTCCACCACATCGTTGAGAATTTCCTTGAGCTGTTTCGTATCGAGCCTGCCGCGCTCAAGATATTGCATCGCGGCACTCGCGTTGTTCACGATAGCCGCGAGCGGTTGATTTAGTTCGTGTGCAAGGGAGGCGGTCATTTCGCCCAGCAGGCTGACCCGGCTCAGAAGGTCAACCTGCTCGCGACTGCGTCGCCTCTCTTCCTCCACCGCTTTGCGCGCGGAGATGTCCACAACATTCGTTAGAACAACAAGGCCGTGCGGGGTCTGAATCGGATTTAATCCAATTTCAACCGGAAACTCGCTGCCGTCTTTGCGGCGGGCGAACAATTCGCGGCCTGCGCCCATCGCACGCGCCTCCGGTACAGCGAGGAAGTTCGCCCGGTCGCCAGAATGCGTCTGTGCGAAGCGCTCCGGAACGAGGACTTCAATCTCTTTGCCAATGAGTTCGTCACGCATATAGCCGAATAGCTCTTCGACATGCGCGTTAACGAGTAAGATCCGGCCTTGATGGTCAACCAGCACTGCACCGCTAGGCGAAGCCTCCGTCGCCAAGTGAAAAAGTTGCTCTGCCTGCTTTCGTTCCGTGATATCCATTGAAACGCCAAGGAGCCGGCTGAGCGTGCCTTTGCCATCGTCGACACACCGCGCCCTTCCTCCTATCCAGCGGATCGCTCCATCAGGAAGCACAATGCGATACTCAATTTCGTAGCTACCCTGAGTTTGTATCGCTCCCCGCATCACCCGATCGCGACCTGCTCGATCATCCGGGTGCACCCGTTTCTGGAACTCACTGTAGTTAATCTCACCCTCCGCCGGGAATTGAAACAGCTGACGAACTTTGTCTGAGACCCAGAATCGCTCGGTAGCGGTATCGAATTCCCACACGCCGAGCTGCGCGGCTTCGGCGGCGAGCGCAACGCGCTCTTCAAACTGATGTAGTGCTCTTCGTTGTCTAAGCAGGTCTGTAACATCAACACATGACCCGATGTAGCCGGCAAACGTGCCGTCCGCATCGTAGCGGGGCACTCCGTCATCTGAGATCCAACGATATTCGCCGTCATTCCGTCTAAGTCGGTATTGCATCACGAAAGGTTTGCGCGCGTCGAATGCTTCTGTGTATGTCTTGAGACATTTTTGTAGATCCTCGCGGTGGACGCCTTCGGCCCAGCGACTTCCAGCCTCCTGTTCGAAACTGCGACCCGTAAACTCCAACCAGCGTTTGTTGAAAAAAGTGCACAGTTTGTCTACGCCCGACATCCAGATAAGAACCGGGGCGGCGTCAGCAACTATTCGGAAGCGCTGTTCGCTTTCGCGCAGAGTCGCCTCGCTTGCTTGCAACTGCCGGGTAAGCTGAGCGGCCCGAATCAGGTCGTAGCTCAACTCGTAAGCCATCGCGGCAACGAGAATTAAGTAGAACAAGCTCACCATTAGAGGCATCGCCACAATGCCCCACGTCATCGCCACCGCTTGCGCGCTTGCCAGCACGACCAGCAATACGATGCTGCCACCAACTACCAGCGCTCGCTTGCGATTGCCGCGTCGCCACACGGTAATTGTCGCATCCACCACAAAGATAACCAGCAGGAGCAGGCCGAATTGAGCCACCAGCATCCAGGGACTCGGCACTCCTACCGGGAGCGACACGGATTCTCCCAAAAATGGGATGTGGCGCAGTGCAGTGACTTTGCGGTAATTGATATTCGGCGAGAGAACGAAATTGAGAATCAGCGCCAAACTACGTACTGCCACGATGGTCCACCCGAGCCATCGCTGGCCTGCCTTTAAGTAAAGCCGCACGAACGCGACGATCGACACGATCAGCACCCAGGCTGGGACGTGTATCCAGCGTGCTATTGCGTCGAATTGTGCAGGCGTTTCAGCCTGCATTAAGGCTAATTCCAGCGCTGCAAAAATGGCCACCGCCACCGCCCCGACCGCAAACACGAGATTTGCGCGAGCAGCTCGATCCTTCCACCACACAATGAACTGGAGAAATGCAAGCGTGAGGCACGCCCCGGCACCGACTGACCAGATGACTGTGACCCAGCTCATGCCTCCCTGTGAATTTTACCTGATATCCATATCATGGCGCTGCCACCAGAAAAACTCCAATATCTCCATTTTGCAACGCTTGCTTCGGGCAGCATCAGACTTTAGTCCTATTCACGAATGGCGAGCTTTTGCGCAAACTGACCATTGGTTGGCATGAAACCGCTTCTTCAAGAGATCCGCCGCAACCCGCTGCTTTGGCTGCTGGCGTTTGTCCCCATTGCGCTCGCAGCAGAGAAGCTGAATCATGAAGCGCACACGCTGCACTTTGTTCTTTCGGTACTCGCGATCTTGCCGCTGGCGGTTCTGCTAAGTCACGCTACGGAATCGGTCGCGGCGAAGACAGGCGATTCGGTAGGCGGTCTGCTGAATGCCACGCTTGGAAACTTGACCGAGCTAGTCATCGCCATCGCGGCTTTACAGGCGGGCCAATACACGTTGGTCAAGGCCTCAGTCGCCGGCGCGATCGTGACGAATTCGTTGTTTATGCTGGGAGCTTCCTTCCTGCTCGGCGGCCTGAAGTATCACCTCCAGGAGTTCAATCGTATCGCTGCGCGATTTCAGGCGGGGTTACTTTTTCTAGCCACGATAGGGCTTCTGATTCCCTCCGCTGTGGCAGAGCATGAGACGTTAGGCAAAGCGGGCTTGAATCAAGAGCTGAGCCTGGCGCTCTCGTTTTTACTTTTACTCGCCTACGCTCTCGGTCTCTGGTTTTCGCTCAACACGCATAGCGAATTGTTCGCGGGAACAGCGGAGGAACATGAAGCAGTGTGGCCGATCGGCCTTGCGCTCGTAACGCTCGCAGTCGTTACGATTTTGGTGGCGCTCGTGAGCGAAGTGTTTGTCGGGTCTGTTCAGTACGCTGCTACCGCTTTCGGAATGAGTCCGGCGTTCGTTGGATTCATCATTGTCGCTTTGGTAGGTGCAGCTGCCGAAATGACAGCCGCATTTTCCGCTGCGCGCAAAAACCGTTTGGACTTGAGTGTCGGTATTGCACTGGGCAGCGCTGCGCAGATTGCGCTCTTCGTTGCTCCCATCCTGGTGCTGCTTAGTTATTTGATCGGACCGGCACCAATGGATTTGAACTTGTGGCCGGGGGCGGTGGCAATGATTTTGTTCGCAACGTTGACTGCCTCGCTCGTCACAACTTCCGGGCGTTCCACCTGGTTCGTCGGCGTGCTAGCGATCATGGTCTACCTGATGTTCGCCACGGCCCTTTATCTCTTGCCGCCTGCGGGAAACAAATGAATGAGTAAACTGACCATTGGATATCGACCACTGAAAATGACTTCGCGCGTCCGGGTCTCGACAAAAGAGAATGGGGAACTTATACAGGGTGAAAGTGAACAAGTCATGAAGCGTGAAGCCGAAAACATAATTATTCAGTGTATTGTACGAGCGCGTTGTCATCGGCGCCTTGCTCCGTTGATCGCGCTTGTCTTCCTGGCATTCCCGGTCGGCGCCCACGCATCCATTTTTCAGGGAGAGACGCTCGACTCAGTCGCCAATGCCATCTCGTGGGTCGCGCTCATCGTCGGGCCGATTATCGGCATCGCCGTTTTCTGGATGGTGCATATCCTGCCGGAGAAAATTGCGGAGAAGAAAAGGCATCCGCAGACAAAGGCGATTCAGTGTCTCTGCCTGCTTTCGCTTTGCTTTGGCGGGCTGCTCTGGCCACTGGCCTGGCTTTGGACTTACACCAAGCCGACCTTGTACAAGATGGCTTACGGGACCGATGTCGACGAATCGCTCGGCCATCTCGGCAAGGAGGTGAAAAAGGAGGAAGACGAAATTGAGGAACTTCGGGCTCGCCTCGCAGAACTCGAAGCGAAACGAAACTCAGTCGGATAAGGTGTAATGGAACTCATCCTACTCATCATCTACTCGGTCATCGTCTGGCTGATCTTTTTCAAATTCAAGTTGCTGCCGTGGAACATCACCAGCCAGGTAATCGTCGTCACCATCCCGATCATCGGACTGACGATGCTGGTTCTCTTCATGAACATCGTGGCGCCGTCGTCCTCCGACGTGCGGGCCCAGAATTATGTCATTCCGGTAGTGCCACGTGTTACCGGTCAGGTAACGGAGGTGCCGATCGAACCAAACCGGCCCATCAAAAAAGGCGATGTGCTTTTCAAAATAGACCCGGTGCCGTTCGACGCGGCGAAGAAAGCGGCGGAGGCCACGCTCCGTGGAGCGAACGATCAACTCAACAACGCGGCGAATAAAAAAGCCTCCCTGACTCCCCGGATCGAGTTGGCGAAAAAGCGGGTCGAGCAATTCACGGCACTCGCCGCAACCGGCGCGGGAAAGCGGGCGGACCTTGAGCAGGCGCAAAGTGATCTCGCGAATCTGCAGAGCGAATTTCTCGCCGCCGATGCCACGGAATCGCAGGCCAGAGCACAGATTAGCAAATCGGAAGCAGACCTGATCAATGCGAAGTTCGACCTCGAAGGGACAACGTATCGCGCACCGGCTAACGGCCGCGTAGCGAATCTCGCCCTGCGCCCAGGAGTGCGCGCGATGCAGTTCGCGGCCTTTCCGGTGATGAGTTTCATCGAGGAGGACGACCCGTGGGTACTCGCCTTTTTCCGTCAGAACGAATTGCGTTATGTGGAACCCGGAAACGAGGCGGAAATCTACATGTCGACATATCCGGGCCGCATTATTAAATGCAAGGTGGACTCCATCCTGTGGGCCACGGCACAAGGTCAGATGCCGATTAGCGGGAATCTGCCCAACACGGTTCCGGTGGGGGCGCCAGAACACCGCATCGCAGTGCGGCTACTTCTCACAGGCAAAGATCGCGACACTTTCCTCGCCGCCGGAGCGGAAGGCGGCGGCGCGATTTACACCAACCACGGCAAGATCATTCACATCGTTCGCAAGGTGTTCGTCCGAGTCTCGGCGAAACTCGACTGGTTCGTTTGGAAGCTGCACTGAGCCGCGCCCATATGAGAACCTGGGTTCTTCTTGGCACTGCTGCGTGTCTCACACTTGCCGGTTGCGCGATCAAGCAGCCACCTGTTGGCGAAGAGATCCTGCCCGAATCAGCACGTGAGCAAATCCCGCGCCACTGGGCAGGGCCACATCGAAGCGGCAGTGTCGTGCCGAATTGGATCCTCACCTTCCACGACCCTGACCTGACCGCGCTCGTGACGGACGCCGTTGAGCGGAATCCCGATCTTAAAGCTGCAGCCGCGCGCGTCGAAGCATCGCGCGCTGCTGTGCGCATCGCTGCATCATCGCTATACCCACGGATCGCAATGAAGGGACTGGGCGAGCGCCAGGGGCAGCATCTTAGCGGCGACCTCGGACGCGATATCAATCCGCCTGATTTTGGGAACTCAGGAGTCGAGAATTCCGGCGGCGCGGGCCTCGACACCAGCGTTGACGACACATCAAAGCGTTGGGTGTACGGTATCGCTGCCGGCGCTGCATGGGAAGCCGACGTTTGGGGCCGCATTCGCTCGAAAAAAGCTGCCGCAAAAGCTGAAAGCGAAGCCTTGGAGGCCGACTACGAATTTGCACGTCAATCGCTCGCCGCTGCGGTGGCGCGCGCGTACTTCAGCACGATCGAGGCTGCGCAACAGGAGGCGAACGCGCGAGAGACGCTCAATATTTACCAGGAATACTCAAAGCTCACCGATATTCAGAAGCAGCACGGTTTCGCGAGCGACTTTGACGTGTCGCAAATCAAATCGCGCACTGCGAGCGCCGAGGACGCACTTTACACTGCGCAATCCGCGCGCGCGCAGACGATCCGCGCGATCGAAGTAGTCACCAGCCATTACCCTGCCGGCCGTTTTGACGTGCGACGTTCGTTTCCCGCTCAACCGAGGGCTGTGCCCGCCGGTCTGCCTGCGCAGATCCTCGAACGACGACCGGACCTCGTCGCAAGCGAGCGCCGCTTCGCGGCTGCATTCCATCGCGTGAATGAGGCTCGAACCGCACGCCTGCCGCGCTTTGTGCTTACCGCCGGGAGCGGACTCGGAACTGCGGAGCTCGATTCCGTCGGATCTCTCAATGCGCTCCTCTGGACTTTCGCCGGCGGAATCACCCAACCGATTTTCTTCGGCGGCGAACTTCAAGCGGCGCAAGATCTTCGTACCGCCGAGCAAAAGGCTTCAGCCGCGAGTTACGTGGGACACGCGTTACGCGCTTTCGAAGACGTGGAAGACGCCCTCGCTAACGACTACTATCTCCGCAAACGCGAAGGCGCACTTTCTGACGCAGTTTCCAGCAGCGCCGACTCGGTAAAATTCGGGAGACAACAGTTGGAACAGGGCCAGGTGGATATGTTCACCGTGTTGCGTCTGACTGGAGAGAACCTCGCCGCGAAAGTCCAATTAACGGCAGTCCGCGCCTCTCGTCTCCGCGAACGCGTAAATCTTTACCTGGCGTTAGGGGGCGATTTCGAGGGAACGGGTGCACCGAAATGAGTTCCTCAAAATAGCGATAAGAACATCAGCTGATGCGGACAATCACCAACCACTATCGCGACGCGCAGATTTTGAATCTCGGTTCCGGTAGCGAACGCGGTCCGTACTTGGTGACGCAGACCGGCGTATCGCCTCGCGATCCAATACCAAAGACACGTATGTTTGTGCTTCGACCCGATGGCCACTGGGTCGATTTCAATGCCTACGCCTGCCAGGGCAAACCGGAAGCCATAGACGAGATTGTCTTCTCTACCACGACGCAAATCATGGAGACGTTTGGAAAATTGTTTGGTAAACCCCGGGTTGTCGATCTGCTCGTTGATGAAACGGGATTAAAGGAGTGGTTGGAACGCCAAAAAGATAGCAACCCATTAGAAGCAGCTCGGGCTTGGGCCGTTGGGCACCGGGAGCGCCGCCGCCAAAAGCGTCGCGGTTAAACTCACTCAATAGTATGGGCACGGAAACGGCCGCGACGAAACACAGTGTCGAATCGCGAAGCGCGGTTCGCTCTGGATGGGATGACATGTTTCCCGTCCTGGCCTGGTTGCGTGCTTACCAACCTAAGTGGCTGCGGGCAGATTTAATCGCAGGTGTCACCCTTGCTGCATACCTCATGCCCGCGGGGCTTGCAGATGCGTCGCTGGCAAATGTGCCCCCTGAAGCGGGACTCTATGCCTGCCTCTTTTCCGGTCTTGTTTTCTGGTTGTTTTGTAGCTCCCGACACACAGCTATTACAGTCACATCCGCTATCTCGGTGCTAGTAGGCGCATCGCTCGGCGATCTGGCTGGAGGGGACGCATCACGGTTTTGGGCACTGGCCTCATGCACGGCGTTGATTGTCGGCGTACTCGCTTTCATCGCGTGGCTGGCCAAGGCAGGCGTAATCGTGAACTTCATTTCCGAAAGCGTCCTCGTCGGATTCAAGTGCGGTATCTCCTTGTTTATAGCTAGTACCCAGTTGCCGAAGCTCTTTGGGTTTAAAGGATCGCACGGCGATTTTTGGGGACGCTCGGGTTACTTCTTTTCCCACCTCGGTGAAACAAACGAGGCTTCGCTGCTGCTCGGTCTCTGCGCTTTGGCGTTATTGTTGTTAGGCAAACGATTTCTCAAGAATAAACCTGTAGCTCTCTTCGTGGTAATCGCCGGGATTCTGGCCGCTGCGAGTATGAATCTCGGGAACCTCGGCGTGAAACTGCTAGGCGAAGTGCCACAGGGAATGCCGCCATTCGGTCTTCCGGCAGTGCACGCGTCCGACCTCAATGATCTGTTGCCACTGGCGCTGGCTTGTTTTCTTCTTGGCGCGGTCGAAAGCGCCGCCATTGGTCGCATGTTCGCGGCAAAGCACGGCTATCGTTTCGATGCGAACCAGGAATTACTAGGTATCGCGGGCGGAAACGTCGTGGCCGGACTGGGCCACGGCTTTCCTGTTAGCGGCGGGATGTCCCAATCCCTGGTGAACGAAAGCGGCGGTGCGCGCACGCCGTTGTCGGGATTTATTGCTGCCCTACTGATGTTGCTCATCGTGTTATTCCTATCAGGCGTATTGCGTTACCTTCCGCAACCGGTACTCGCAGCGGTCGTGCTCATGGCTGTAACAGGTCTCTTCAAGCTGACAGCACTTAAACATTTCTGGCGCGCGGACCGCGAAGAGTTCGTGGTGGCTATCGCGGCTCTGCTTGGAGTGCTCGGTTCGGGCCTGTTACGCGGTGTCCTGATCGGCGCAGTCATTTCGTTGGTCCAACTGCTGCGCCGCGTTTCACGGCCACACGTCGCGTTCCTGGGACGCATCCCCGGAACGCGCCGTTTCTCGGATCGCGCCCGCCATCCAGACAACGAATTAATTCCCGGCGTGTTGATTTTCCGGCCCGAGTCCGGCCTCGTTTATTTCAACGTAGACAATGTGTGCGACGCGATCCTGAGCCGCGTTCGCGCCGAGCCGACATTGCCGAAGCTGGTAGTGCTCGATCTCTCAGCTGCGCCGCGCGTGGACCTGCAAAGCGCATATGCTCTGGGCGGCATGGCCGACGAGTTGACGGCCAAAGGCATCTGGTTCCAGGCGGTAGAACCGCGCGCCTCTGTGCGCGACCGCTTACGTAATGAAGGTGTGGACGGAAAACTGGGTGGTGTGAATCGCTTCACGACCGTGGCCGACGTCATCGATAATCTTCAGTCAGCGCAAAATGGCTGATGAGCTGAAACCACTCCAAGCGGACTTGAGTATAACCGCGATAAATGACCGATGAGAAGGTTAGCACCGTAATGATCGCGAACCTTTTAATTGCTTCGTGCCTGGTTGCGACCACCGTTATAATTCACGCTGCTGGTCTCAGCATGGTATTGAGTCACGCTTTGCGTTCTACCGACCGGCCAGATACACGCTTTTGGTCAATTACATGGCTGCTGGTTCGGATCGCATGGTTCCTAATTGCTATTCACCTGTTTGAGATCGCGATATGGGCTTTGTTTTTTTGGTGGGAGAAATGTCTGCCGGACATGGAGTCGGCGTTCTATTTTTCCGGTGTGACTTATGCGACCCTCGGTTACGGCGACCTCCTCCTGCCAAAAGAATGGCGGCTTTTCGGGCCGCTTGAGGCGCTCACCGGCAGTCTAATGATTGGCCTGTCCATAGCATTTTTCTTCGCTGTACTGAGTAAAAGATTTCTGCAACGCGTCCCCGTCGATACCCAGAGCTGACCGCATGAATTATTCAGCTATCGACATTTCATTTGATGAGTCCGGATGACCGCGGAGTCGAACGAACGCCACTCAGCATGAACCGCTGGAAACGCTGGCTGCCCGGACTGCAGATAGCGAGCGAATACAAAGCCGCTTGGTTTGCGGGCGATCTAATGGCGGGGCTGGTGCTGGCTACGATGCTAGTGCCGGTCGGCATCGCTTATGCGCTGGCTTCCGGTGTTCCAGGAATCTATGGGCTGTATGCCACTATCGTGCCCTTGCTCGCCTATGCGCTTTTTGGTCCCAGCCGCATTCTGGTGATGGCGCCGGATTCGGCCCTCGCCCCCGTAATTCTGGCGGTCGTGTTCCCTCTCTCGCGTGGCGATCCCACGCGTGCGGTAGCTCTCGCCAGTATGATGGCTGTCGTGTCAGGTCTGGCGTGCATCCTAATAGGTATGCTGCGCCTTGGCTTCGTAACCGAGCTTCTCTCCAAGCCTATCCGTTACGGCTACATGAACGGTATCGCGCTCACGGTGTTGATTAGTCAGCTGCCGAAGCTCTTCGGTTTCTCGATCGATGGCGCCGGTCCGTTGCGCGACGTTATGCGGATTGGGGAAGGCATCCTCGGCGGACGATCGAATTGGACGTCCTTCGCAATTGGCGCCGGCACACTCGCCGCGATTCTTTTGCTAAAGCCTTACAAGCGCATCCCGGGCCTTCTGCTTGCGGTGGTCGCTGCCACTGTCGTGGTCGGTGTATTGAACCTCGACGCCAACGCCGGCGTGAAGGTTCTCGGACCGCTTCCGCAAGGACTGCCATCGTTTGCATTGCCTATGATCAATTTTGCTCAACTCAACGACGTCATTATCGCTGGCTGCGCTGCCGCCATGGTGGCGTTCGCCGACACGAGCGTCTTGTCGCGAACGTACGCGGCCAGGATGCGCACGTCGGTTGATCCGAATCAGGAAATGATCGGCCTTGGAGCTGTCAATCTCGCCACCGGCCTTTTTCAAGGATTCCCGATCAGCAGCAGCTCGTCACGCACACCGATCGCCGAAGCGGCCGGTGCGAAGACGCAGCTCGCCGGAGTGGTGGGTGCCATCGCGGTCGCGCTCGTTCTCGTGTTCGCACCCGACCTGCTGAAGGATCTGCCCAGCAGCGCGCTCGCCGCGGTGGTGATCGCGGCGGCGATCGGCTTGTTCGAATTCGCAGACCTGCGCCGCATCTTTCGCATTCAGCAATGGGAGTTCTGGCTGTCCGTTGTCTGCTTTGTCGGCGTTGCGGTGTTGGGCGTAATTCCCGGCATCGGCATCGCGATTGTAATCGCGGTCATTGAGTTCCTGTGGGACGGCTGGCGGCCTCACTATGCAGTACTTGGGCGAGCCGAAGGTGTTCGAGGCTACCATGACATCATGCGATATCCCGGTGCGCGCCGCATTCCCGGCCTGGTGCTGTTTCGTTGGGACGCGCCCCTCTTTTTCGCCAACGCCGAGTTCTTCCACAAGCGCGTGCTTGAGGCCGTTGCAGAATCGCCGACTCCGGTGCGACGAATCATCGTGGCGGCCGAGCCTGTCACCAGCATCGATGTGACGTCGGCCGACATGCTGGCCGAGCTCCAACATTCTCTGGCAAAATCTGGGATCGAGTTCCGGTTCGCCGAGATGAAAGATCCGGTCAAGGACAAGCTGAAACGCTTCGAACTATTCGATCGCTTCGGCGCCGCCGACTTTTATCCGACGATAGGTAGCGCCGTAGACGCTTACCTCGAGGAGCATGCGGTCGACTGGACGCCTTGAGAATGCATTCCAGATCATCGCAGCGAGGCACCTAACGAGACACATGATGCCACGGCGCCAGCGCAAGCTCCTCCTCATCGCACTGATTGGAGCGCGGTGAAGCGGCGATTTTGCTCCCCTTTTGCTCTCTCCGTCATCGGTGTGCAGCCTTCGATGGCTGTGTTACAATCGGCGTAATGATTATGAAGCGCCATTTTTTCACCGCAACGCTCATAGCCGCCTGCTTCGCCTCTCCCGTCCTTGCCACGCCGCCCGGTAACCTGCAGCAATTGCATCTGGCTTTCGTGACGACCACGGGTCCCGCCGAGCCGGGCGACACGACTTTTTACACGGTCGGGCAGAAGCAATTTGGCGTGGGCCGGCTCGCCTCAGTCGTCGACATCGACGGTGAGCAGGTGACGTTCGAGGTGCTGGTGAGCCTCGAGTACACGGACGGCAGTGGACCTTTCACGGGATTTCTGTCGCTCCTGTGGCCGAACGGCGACGCCGTGGTCTGCCGCTACGACGGCGTGGTGGTGCGCGATGCGGCTGGCGACTCAAGATGGAATTCAAATTTGCACGTGATCGACGGCAGCGGTTCACTTACCAACGCCACCGGCAACGGCACGTTGTCGGGTTTCCGGAGCGCGGCGCTCGGCGGCTCCGTGGATTACGCCGTCGACCTTACCATCCACCCGCATAACGGCGGGCAGGGCGGCGGGGGCTCTGAGAACGCTAACGGAGGTTCGTCTGGCATCGAGTTCGGCAACCCAGGCGATATCGCGATCGACGTTGTTCTGACTGGTGCCCCCGAAGATCAACGTCTGCGAAACGTCGGGTTCGACGACTCTTTCCGCTATGGGATCTTCCGGATCGCCGGTGACGCGAGCGGACCCCTTCCAGCGCATGTCAGCGCACTGGGGACCCTCGGGTACCGGATGGGCAGTGGTCCGTTCGCGGGTTTCCTCGTGCTCGACTACGGTGGCGACCACGTTCTGTACTGCCGCTACGAGGGCCATACCACTCAGTTGTCCGTCGATTCGACGCGGATCCTCGGTCGGCTCGATGTGATCGCTGGCACGGGTATGTTTGATGGCGCGCAGGGTCAGGGAGAAGTCCGGGCGCGCCGCGGCGGCCCGGTAGGCTCAACGCAATTAACATCGATCCGTCTGCGCCTGCACTGAACGGGACTGCGTGGGGCGCTACGCCAGCGCCAGGCGAGAGCACATCGCCTCCACGTTTCTTTCCAGCATCGAGATAAAACTTCTTTTTCAGGTCTTCCTTGGCAAGGATCGCCGAGGATAAATCATAAGGAACGTGTTACACCCGACGTTTAACATCCAATGGCCGAGACACGATGCTTCGGAGTATTGAGCCTCTCGAGGCGCTGGCAGGCAGCGCTGATTGTAATCATTGTCCTCGACACAACAGTTTCCAGGGCCAGTCCACCGGAATATCTTGCAGCTAGTCGCGAGCCGGCAGACAGCGCGAGCAAAGAAGTATCGCCGATTGAAGAACCATTTTTGCAACCAGCCGGCTGGCGATTGGCAGAGCCCAGCACCGAACCGTTTTTGAGCGATTCGGTCTTTAGCTTGGAGCCGCGGTTCTACAATCGTTATCTGGACGATGCCAATGGCGTGCAGGAAGCGTTTGCCGGAGGTGGCGCGCTGGGCCTAACGAGCGGCTGGTGGCGCGAAACTCTACAACTGGGCATCGTTGGCTACACCACTCAGCCGCTCGCGACGGGGCGCGATGCAGCCGGCGCCCAGCTCCTCCGGCCCAATGGCGATGGATTTTCCGTGCTTGGTCAAGTTTGGGGAAAACTGCATGCGGGTCCGGCGACCGCCACCCTGTTTCGTCAGGAGATGGAATTGCCATTCATAAATGGCGACGACAGCCGGATGATTCCAAATACGTTCGAGGCATATCGTCTCGACATAAAGCCATCGGATATCTTCCGGTTTGGCGTAGCCTATGTGACACGCGAGAAGAGCAGGACCAGCGCAGAATTTCGCCCAATGTCGGAGGTCGCTGGTGTCCCTGGTGTCGATCGGGGCACGAGCGTAATGGGTTTCCTCCTCGGCTCCAAAGACGCTACCTACATTGGTGCAATCAATGAATTGACCTGGGACCTGCTAAACATTGCCTATGTGGAAGCCAGCAAGACCTGGAAATTCTCGGACGACCTTCAATTGCGCGGCGAGCTGCAATTCATCGACCAGCAAAGTGTTGGTGATGAACTGCTGGGAGGTTTTGCTACCCAACTCTACGGCACATCTTTGATCGCAAGTTACCGCAGCGCTGTGCTGAGCGTGGGTTTTACAAGCACTGCCAATGGCTCAAAAGTCATGAAGCCATTCGGCGGGGTGCCGGCATTTAACTCGCTTATGATCTCCGATTTTGATGGAGCCGGGGAAAACTCCTGGCGCATAGGGCTGAGTTACGACTTTGCCCGGATCGGACTTACCGGGGTGAAGGCTTTCGCTAACTATGCGCACGGCGAACTTCCGGCAAGTCAGCACGAAGATGAAATCGACGGCACGATCGACTACCGGATTGATCAGGGACCATTGAAGAATCTTTGGCTCCGCCTCCGATACGCGTACAACCCACGAAGCAACGAACCCGCGACTAACGACCTCCGCGCGATTCTCAACTACACTTTTACTTTTTGACCATTGCAGGACGCGACCGCGAGAATCAATTTTTTCCCGTGAAGAATCGAGCTAGCACGTCCCCCAATCACGATGCAAATGGCGCGACCCGCGATGACGTTGTGCAGAATCTTATTCCCGACCCGAGCGTTGAACACAACGCGTTGTACAGTAATACTTCACGTTCGAATTACATCATGAAGTTCCTAACCATTCTCGCAATCTCATTCGGTTTTCTCACCGCGTCGCAGGCGATGGACAAGCCGTCGTTTCATACCAAAGGTACACCCTCGGGCAAGCCGACCGGAACGCTCAAACCGGGCGAGTACTGGTGGAACCCGCAGCTGTCTCCCAGTGGCCCTGTAGTTGTCCTGGTCAGCATTCCGCAGCAGACCATGCATGTGTATCGCAACGGCATTTTGATCGGTCGCTCCACTGTAAGCACCGGGACAAAAGGCCATTCCACACCCGGTGGCGTGTTCAGCATCCTCGAGAAGCAGCAGTCGCATCGTTCGAAAACGTATAACAATGCGCCAATGCCTTACATGCAACGGCTCACCTGGAGTGGCATCGCCATGCACTCGGGCCAACTGCCCGGTTATCCCGCAAGCCATGGCTGTATCCGCCTGCCTTATGATTTCTCTCAATTACTTTTCAAAGCGACAGCAAAAGGCGGCACAGTAGTCGTTGGTGATGGAAAAACGCCAACACCACATCTTGCTTCGAATCCGGGTTTGCTATTGGCGCCAAAGGATTTCACGCCGGACATGGTCCACCGATTGGCCAAGGACGAATATGACTGGAGGCCAGAGCGCAGCACCCAGGGACCAATCACTATCGTGGTAAGCTCGGCCGACAAGGCACTGTATGTATATCGCAACGGCAATCCCATCGGACGCGCGGCAGTTCAAGTCAGTGGCCAAGGAGGCCTCGGCAACAGCGTATTTACGTTACTCGAAGGCCACACCGGAAAACCAAGCCAACTCGCGCCTGGACACGAGGCAGGCAACTGGATGCGTGTGACCAGTCAGGGCCGACCTATTGAGGCAGATGAAATTGCGTCCAGAATCCGTTTCAACACGGAGTTTGCACAAAAGCTCGCGGACGAGATCAAGCCAGGCACAACAGTCATTGTCACAGATCACCCCGTTGTGCGGAATCCCGTCGCCGACTCCACAGTCTTTGCTGCCAACTAGCGCATCGCGACTTCTGGCAGCAAGATTCCTGACTTGCGCGCCGCTGGCAAACCGATGTTCGCTGCATGAAAACAACACTGCCGACGAAAAAGACCAAGGTCGTAGCGACAATCGGCCCGGCTTCGGAGTCCCCCGAGATGCTGGCACGACTCATACATGCCGGAATGAATGTCGCGCGGTTGAATTTCTCACATGGGCAGCCTTCGAAACACGCGGAAGTTATTCGGCGCATCCGTGACGCAGCGCGCGAGAACGGACGGCGTGTCGCGATCATGGCTGATCTTCCCGGACCGAAAATGCGACTGGGAAAAATCGACCCGGAACCGATTCAGCTTCTGCCGGGCGAACGCTTCGTCCTTACGAACGAAAAAATTGTGGGCAATGCGCAACGCGTCTCGATGAGTTTCGAGCGGCTGCCGCTCGTGGTGAAGCCAGGCGACAGGATTTTTCTCAACGACGGTCTCGTGCAGCTCGTGGTGAAAAGCGTGTCTGGAACTGATGTGGAGTGCACCGTAGTTGTCGGTGGCGAGTTGCGTTCACGGAAAGGATTAAATCTGCCGGGCATTGAACTTGGCATCAGTGCATTCACCGAGCACGACCGCGACTGCCTTGAGTGCGCAGTTAGAGAAGGGGTTGATGCAGTGAGCCAGTCGTTTGTTGAACGCGCCGCGGACATCGAGGCTGTGCGCAAGACGGCCGGGAAAATGGGTGCGCAACCTTTTGTCATCGCAAAGATCGAACGATCGGATGCTCTTGCGCATTTCGATGAAATTCTTGCCGCGGCGGACGGCATCATGGTGGCGCGCGGTGATTTGGGCGTCGAGGTGCCGATCGAGGAAATCACCTACACACAAAAGCAGCTTATCGCGAAAGCGAATCTTGCGGGGAAGCCAGTCATTACTGCGACACAGATGCTCGAATCGATGGTTTCGAGCCGTTTGCCTACGCGCGCAGAAGCAACTGACGTCGCGAATGCAATTCTCGATGGAACGGATTGCGTAATGCTCTCCGGTGAATCAGCGATGGGAAAATTTCCCGAGGAATCAGTAACGATGCTGGCGAAAATCGCTGCCTTCACCGAGAAACATCGACCACGGAGAAGTTTTGTGGCCCAGCGCGAGTTCCTGCAGCAGCAGGGAGCGATGACTGGCGGTGATCGCATGGCGTCTGTCGCTGAGCATGCTCTGGATACCGTGCCTTGTGACATGTTGCTGGTGCCGACACGCAGCGGAACGACTGCACGCACGATCTCGCGCTGCAAACCACCAGTCTGGATCATCGCGCCTAGCTGCGACCCAGCGACATGTCAGCATCTCGTATTTTCGTACGGCGTTCACCCTTTCGATCTGGTGGAGGAACCGGACGACTGGCGCGAATGGATGGCGCGCTGGCTGCGCGAAAATGGAATCGCTGCCGAACGCGTGATTCTGGTTGCCGGCCCATCACTGCGAAATCCGAAAGCCAATCAGCGCATTGAGCTGATGCGGATGGATGCGGAAGGCAGTTGACCATGGGAAGCAGTTTATAGGACGAAAGTCTAATTGGCATGTTTGACTCCGCCAGTTGAGCTTGCGAATCGAAGAGACCGTAGCGCGATGAAAATTACTCTCATTGGCGCCGCTGGAGGCGAAGTCACAGGTTCATGTTACAGCGTCCAGACGAGAGAGGCGCGCATTCTCGTTGATTGCGGCCTTTTTCAAGGCGGGAAAAAATCCGAGGCGCTTAATCGTCCGCCAACAACGCCGAATCGCAGGCTTGATGCAGTGCTGCTCACGCATGGCCATCTGGATCATACCGGACGTCTGCCGTTGCTCGCGAAAATCGGCTATACCGGGCGCATCTATGGCACGCCGGCAACGCTCGACATGACCGGTCTGATCCTGCGCGACTCGGCGCGTCTGCAAGTCTCGGACAACGAGCGGAGGAACCGTAAACGGCTGCGCGCCGGCGAACCACCACAGCCACCACTCTACACACCGGATGACGCCGAAAAGATTCTCTCTCAATTGCGACCGGTACCGTATCAGAAACCGTTCGACGTGGCGCAGGGAATCAGCGCGATCTGGGCGGATGCCGGTCACATGCTTGGGTCCACAAGCATACAACTGATCGTAGACGAGGAAGGAACGACGAAGCGCGTTGTTTTCTCCGGTGACCTTGGGCCATGCAGCGCGCCGATTCTGCGGGAGTTTGAACCGTTCCATCGCGCCGATCTTGTTTTTCTCGAATCGACGTACGGCGGGCGCGATCATCGTTCCTTCAAAGAAACAGTTGCAGAGTTTGAGCGCATCGTGATCGATGCTGTCAGGAACGGCGGCAAGATACTCGTGCCGACATTCGCTGTCGGGCGCGCGCAACTGATCACCCTGCTTCTCGGGAAAATGTTCCGTGCCGGGAAAGTACAGCCCTTTCCCGTTTTCCTTGACAGCCCGATGGCAATCGAGGCAACCAACATTTACGCCAAGCACGTCGAGCTTTTCGACGACGAGATGAAAACATTCATTCGTGACCGCCCGCTCCGCGCTGATTTGAAGACGATGAAACTAACGCCGACTGCCGACGAGTCCCGCGCCATCAATGAGGTGCGAGGCGCGTGTCTTGTGATGGCCGGCGCAGGAATGTGTAACGGCGGCCGCATCCTTCATCATTTGAGGGCCAACCTTTGGAAGCCGAGCACGCATGTGCTGATCGTCGGTTATCAAGGAAACGGCTCGCTCGGGCGGAGACTTGTCGATGGCGAGAAGGAGGTCAAGATTTTCGGCGAGAAAATCGCGGTAAAGGCAACCATTCACACATTGGGTGGATTCAGCGCCCACGCTGGGCAGACCGATCTCATGCGTTGGTTCGATGCGATCGCGCCGAGCAAACCGCGCGTTGTTCTGACACACGGTGAAGACGATCAGCGGGCCGCACTTGCCAGACTCATTCAACAGCGGTACCGCTTGCAATCGAAGCTGCCGAAGATGGGTGCAGTGATCGAGCTTTAATCGGGCAAATGCTTAATCGAAGGAGATACTCTCATGCCATTTGAAAAATTTGACCTTGAGAACCTGGATAAGGAGCGGCGCAAAGCGCTTGAAAACTCAATTCGCGCTATCAGCGTTGAAGAGCTGAAGACGCTTGGCGATCAGATCTTTCGCTACGCGGACGATCCGTGGCGGGAAGCGTTCTTTGGATTCGTCGCCGAGAATCCCGGCGCCACATTTCATCATGCCGTTGCAAGCGACGGTGTGAACTTCATTTACTGCCGTGACAAGGATAAGGGCATATGGTTCCTCCCCGGGAGCGGCCTTGGACCATTGCAGGCCGCGGGTCGCAAAATCATGAGCGATATCATCCTGGGAAAGCGGTGAGTCTCGGTAGAGCGCTACATCCGCGCACATGTTTGAGCGAATAGTAAAATTCTCAGAGGACATCACTTCCAGGCGTTGCGTGATCAACTTCAAGCGTCTCTAACGGCAAGTATGAAGAAGCAAGTGTCAGCTTTTGGACAGTCCGACATCGTTCGCCTCAACAATGAAGATGCGGTCAGCACACTTGTTGAACATGCCGTGACCGGTCTCTGGGATGTTGTTAATGAACTGACGCGCCTTCGTCGGACCTCGCGACAAAACTATCGGGTGACCATCTTCGGTTCTGCGCGTCTCAAGCCCGGTACCCCTGCTTATAAGGGAGTCAGGAAACTCGCCGCCGAGCTGACGAAGATCGGTTGCGATATCATCAGCGGCGGTGGTCCTGGTCTGATGCAAGCGGCGAACGAAGGAGCGCACTCCGTGCAGCCAAAGGGTCACAAACGGTCGGTCGGTATTCGCATCGAGTTACCATTTGAACAGGAGGTCAATCCGTTCGTGAGTCTGGCGTACGAACACCGCACATTCTTTTCCCGCCTGCACCATTTCATGATTGTTTCGGATGCGTTCGTCGTAGTGCCGGGTGGGATCGGAACATTGTTAGAACTATCGCTCGCCTGGCAACTCCTTCAGGTCCGCAAACTTTATAATACGCCGCTCATTCTCGTCGGAAAAATGTGGGCCGGGCTGGTCAACTGGGGGCGCAGCTCGATGCTCCAAAAAGGCAACGAACTCGCCAGCGAGATCGATTTCACCATCCCGCATTGTGTGAGCACAATTGATGAATGCCTCGCGCTGATCCGAGAGAACCGCGCTGCCTGGCTGGCGTCGCAAAGAAGAAAGAAGTAATCCCGTGAGCAAACGAATCGGTGTTGTGACCGGCGGTGGAGATTGTCCGGGCTTAAACGCAGTTATTCGCGCCGTGGCGAAAGCTTCGGCCAAACGCGGCTGGGAATGCATAGGTATTCTCGGCGGCTACGAAGGTTTACTCAAACCACAGCGAACCAAGCCGCTCGATTACCACACGCTTAGCGGATTGTTACCGTGCGGCGGAACAATTCTCGGCACGGCCAATCGCGGAAAATTCTCCGCCAAGGTCGGCCATGGCGAGAGTCGCACGTTGCCGAAGGAACTGCTGGAGGGTGTGAAAGCGGGAATGGACGCGCTTGGTTTATCCGCGCTCGTGTCTATCGGCGGCGATGGTTCCTTAAGCATCGCGCAGCAAATGTTCGAGTACGGTATTCCGGTCGTCGGGATACCCAAGACGATTGATAACGATCTCGAAGGAACGCTTTTTACCTTCGGATTCGACTCCGCCGTCTCGTCCGCGACCGATGCACTGGATCGGCTTCATACGACTGCTGAAAGCCACAATCGTGTCATGGTTTTAGAAGTCATGGGGCGTTATGCAGGCTGGATCGCTTTGTACGCCGGTGTGGCCGGCGGCGCGGACGTGATTTTGATCCCGGAGATTCCGTTCAGCTACGAAAGCATCTGCGCGAAGGTTCGCGAACGCGAGAAGCTCGGAAAAGAATTCACGATCATCATCGTCGCCGAAGGCGCTCGCGAAAAAGACGGCAGGTTTGTAACTTACGGTGGGGAAACTAAAATCGGCGAGGCACGGCTGGGCGGGATTGGAGCGGTCGTCAGCGCGGAGGTTGAGAAACGTACGGGTAAAGAATCACGCGTGTGCGCGCTTGGTCACCTTCAGCGTGGCGGATCGCCCACGACGTTTGATCGCGCGCTGTGCTCCATGTTCGGCGCGACGGCAGTGGAACTCGTGGCAGCGGGTGAATTCGGAAAAATGGTTGCATTCAACGGGCCGCAGATTGGCGCAGTTAAAATCAGCGAGGCGATTGGCAAACTCAAGACCGTGCGTCCTGACGGGAATCTCGTTCGCACGGCGCGCGCCCTTGGCATCTGTTTCGGAGACTAGGCGCCGCCGCATTCAACCTCAGGGGCTTGGCGCATTCGTTGAGCGTTGCACCTCCAGAAGAATCTGTTGGCTGATCGTGGAAAACTTGATTCGAGAACAGGACGTAATTCCCGTATTGACGCAGGCAGTCAGTTTGTCGTTGAAATATGCTGTGTTCATTCGTTCTGGAAGGCGTAAATGCATTTTCTTCTTTTCGGTCTTCATTTTGATCTTACAAACCGCCGTAGCAGGGCAAAATCAAAAGAATGGTGTGACGGTTTCCTACGAGAGCCTTGGCAGGTCCCGAATCGCGCGCTTTACAAACTCAAATTCATTTCCAGTCCGAGTGGAATTCTCATATCAAGGCACAAGAGTGCATGGTTCAGCTGAGGCGTCCGGTCAGGATGCGGTTTTTGTAGCAGCCAAATTTTCCTCCACTTACGGTGGCAACGGGCTTTCCGTCACCTCTGTTCGAATCACCGGGGTTATGCGGTCGGACTGACGCTGATGACGACTTCCGAAGAATCGGTCGCATTCACCTGCCCGCAGGTTGACGCGATTCAGATCAGCGACGCAATCCGAAACTCAAAACGGGGCATCCGAAGCAATCTCATTCGCACTACGCGTGCGATCGGCATTCGCCTGGGCGATTAAAGCTCACGGTCCCGGCACACTCATTGATCGTTGCACGTCAAGAAGCGGCTGTTGACTTATCTTGAGAACGCCTTCTTGAGAGCGATCCAAGTCTGCAATTAGCTCAATTACGACAGAGAAAGCGATGGCTACCGCGAGGATCGCGAGAGATCTACGGGCTCCAGCCAGGCCAGTGTGGTAGCCCATCGCAGTGAGAGACAGCGCAGCAACGGCGAAAAGGCCTAGCCAAATTGCACCGGGAATTCGACTCCTCAGCCCTGCCTGCACCCGTTTCGCGTGCAGATCGATCATCTCATTAAGCGACTGGACGAACAGACCGACGATAATCGAGTTTGGGTTTTTCTCCGCGACCGTTTCCGCTTCCGCCCAGACCTGTTGTTGAATGTGATCCGACCGGCGCATTCCCTCTTCGATTTTACCCGATTTAACCGCATTTAAACGAACACCAACGTAATCCCGGAGAAGTGCCCGGATTTGTTCGCCCCGCTCGGGAAGCATACCTGCACGCAAGTAGGTCGTCCCAATTGCGTTGGCTTCGTCCAGCAGTACCTGCCTCTTTGTGTCGAACCTTGTGGCTGCCAATCCAAACGTGAACGCAAGAATGAAAGCGAATAATCCGAGGGTAGCCCCAACCATTGTTCCAACCGGGGCCTCCTTCTCCTGCTCGGGCCGGCTACGCCGATACTTTCCCAGGTGATAGCCACACTCTACCGAAAGTAGGACAACAATTAATATGACAACGAAGAGCCCCCAAAGAGGCAAAGTATCAATCGCGGTGGCAGTTTGCATGGTGATTTCTACTGTTTGCGCTTTATCAGGTGTCGCCTCGCCTTCGGGCAAGAAAATACGACACAGGAATTCCGATTAAAGCCGCTATGAGCGCCACGACCGAAATCTGAGACGCATGTCTGACTACAAAGAAAGGCGAATAGCGCTGATGATACAGGACAAAGCCAGGCAGGAACCGGTTCCACGGTAGAAGGAGCACGAGTAAAAACCCCAAGGCAGAACAACCCGGCATTCCCAGATCGCAGAAGCGTCGGCCCTTCCAAAAATGCGCGCTGCCAATCATGAGCGATGTCAAAAATATCATCGAAAGGCATACTCCGGTCACACGGCGGAATTTCTCGCCACCAATCGCTCTCGAATGTTGACGAAAATCTTTCTCAATCAGGTTCGAGATTGCCTTGGTCTTATCGGCGGATTCGCCGCTTACGGAAACCCGGCGTGAGGAATCCCCCAAATCAATCGTAACAGATGAGATGGGCGCATCGGATTGCTCGTAGGTATAAGAAAAACTGAAAATGTCGTTTGGAAACGCAAGGCTGTTCGCCAGCGGGAAGCGCGGCAGTTCGAACTCGTAGTTATCAGCTGCAAGCTTCACAAATTCCCGAGCGGAACCTGGTTCAACGGCGGGGCCATTGGCTGCATCAACCAGCGACCGGGTCTTACTCAAGATCACGTCGAGGTCCTTCGCTGCCAATTTCAGAGGAGGCAGATTACGGGTCTCTGAAAATTGCGCCCCGCTCAAGGGCCATGTCGTGACCGAAACCCAAACGCTGAAAACAACTGCGAACCGCATCGCAGCAGGCCTAACGAAACCCGAACCGAACCGCGCTACCGTCGCCAACGAGGCCACGCGCTGCTGCGCGTACTCGCGGATCCGACATTCGATAAACGCTTCGATCAAGCAGGTAATGAATGAACCCCGTTGCGAATCCCAGAGCCAACAGCGCAGGCACCCACGTCGACGTACGTAACTGCGCCGCAAACGCACCAAAGATCCAGTCGCCATAGTAAGTGCCGGTTTCGCGGTTTGCTTCGACCTCAAAAATGGGAAGCAAGACAATCGACAATAACGTGAGGAAGAGCAAAACCGCCCACGGCCGAACATTCAGTCTGTGTAAAGAGCGGCGAACAAAGCCGGTTGCCGGGACGGATTCCGCCGACGGCGTTTGCGAAGCGAGGCCGGTAGCAAGCATCCAGTGTTGCGATGTCCAGATCACGAGGAACAAAAACAAGCTTCGAGGGCGAAGAGCCAGGCCGACCATTACTGCCAGTCCAATAATGTACAGGATGCGCGGCAACGACCACTGCGGGGTACGCAGTTCTGCAAACAACACGATCGCCGTGATGGCAAACAACGCCAGCATCGCAACCCCTCGGATTCCATTCTCCGCAGACACGATCCACGCCGGAAACAGCCACCGATCAACCCACTGATCTTGATAAGCTACTGCTCCCGCGAGAATATCTGCGATAAAAACCAGCACACCGCCCACAACCAGGGCGAAGAAACGATCCATGCGCCTGGTCTTCATACACCAACCACGTTCCGCCCGTGAACGGTAGAGCGAAAGCGCACCGAAATGTTGCGCTGCGAAATGGTACGTCACGCAGGCATAATCGACAATTGCCAGTCCGATCAGTCGCTCTTCGCGCGTCCACGGCAAAGCCGAGTCTGCCGGTAGAAACAGAGCGAAACATCCTGCCGTAACGAGAATCGGAAGTGCGACAAACCGGATTGGCTGTTCGCGCAGCAGCGGCCGGTATGCTTCGGTGCAGTACGCGAGATAAGTGCTCGATAACCGGTGACCAATCCAAAACAGAGCGGTCAAACCAAAGTAAAACAAATCAAGCGGGCTGGACTCGGGATTCGAGTACCCGTGCGCAAGTAACAGAGCGACGGGTGCGAGCCAGAGCGCACTCAGTATCCAGAAGCCATCCCACCCAGGACTGCGTACCCAGGTTGAAGGCGATATGCATGCCCATTGCCGCTCTGCCTCTGCGATTTCGACTACATCCCCGGTTGAGGAAAACGCAGCCATTGGGCAAGTGGGCTACGCGCCGCGCGTTCGGCGGCGCGCACTATTTATCAGGCGATACCGTTATTTCTTGAGTTCCATGTCAACGCCACCTCCGCCGAGAGTGACATCGACGCCGCGGGTGGTGGAGCTCATAAGAATTTTCACACCATTTTCATTCTTCATTGCCACGGCACTCCGGCCGCCGGCAATCGTCAATCCAGCTCCCCCGGCATTATAGTGACCGCTGAAATCTCGAAGGTTTTTCAGGTGGTAAACTTCGCCCAAAGCAGAACCCCCGGTGATTCCGACTTTGCCTAACGACAGGCCGTTTACGGACACCGGATAGTCTTTCCCCTTGTACGTGAGCGTCCCTGAACCCCAGCTAAAGCCAATCCCTGCTGCGAATGATCCTCCCTTTAGGCGCAAGATCGCGTCTGGTTTTCCTTCCTTGCCGGCCTGCATCACCCCTACCGTTACCGAGAATACAAGCAAAAGAATTCCGATTCTCCTGACATTATTCATATGCATATCCTTTCATTTTCTTTGATGGCTAAATAGTGTTTTTCTCCAACCGATTCTATCGGACAAAAGTCCCATATTGCCGGTTGGCAAAGTTTCATCTATACGTGGAGGTAAGGGTTGAACAGCAAAAATTTATGAAATCACAAAGCCGCAAACTTTTTCATCGCATGGTCGCTATTGCATGGGTCGCTTCGTTTCCGATCGGCCATTCCGTTGTTGCGCAAACGCAGTCGGCACAGCAGGCGCAATCGCAAGAAATGACGACCACAACGAACGATCAGGAGACAACTATACTTCCGGCTCAAGAGTTGGATTCACTGGTTGCGCCGATCGCGCTGTATTCAGATGATCTCCTGGCTCAAACGCTCGCTGCTTCTACTTATCCGTTGGAGATCATCCAACTTCAGCAATGGATGGATAAGAACAAAAATTTGAAAGACCAGGCGCTGGCGGACGCAGTGGCAAAGCAGCCGTGGGACCCGAGCGTTCAAGGACTGGTAATGTTTCCCGACGTGGTACAGCGAATGGCCGGCAACATCCAATGGACGACTGATTTGGGAAACGCATTCCTGGCGCAGCAATCGGACGTGATGGCTGCGGTTCAGCGGATGCGCGCGAAAGCACAAGGCACCGGAAACCTGAAAACCAGCGCGCAACAGGTAGTTCAAACCGAGACAATTCCCAGCGGCCAACAGGTCATCAAGATTGAACAAGCGAATCCTGACGTTGTTTATGTGCCTTCTTACGATCCGACTGTGGTGTACGGGCCTGCCCCTGTTCAATACCCGTACTATCCCTATACCTATCCGGGTTATGTGCCAGGGACAGCTTTGATGTGGGGCGCGGGAATTGCGATCGGTGCCGCGGCTTGGGGCGCCTGGGGTGGCCACTGGGGCGATTGCGATTGGCACGGCGGTAACGTTAAGATCAACAACAATTATAATTACAACAAGAACAACAATTTTAACCGCAACGTAAACCGTCAGGGGCAAGGTAATTGGCAGCATAACCCGCAACACCGTGGAAATGCTCCTTACGGGGACAGAGGAACAGCGAATAAATTCGGAGGAAACAACCGGCAGCAACCCGGCGGCGGTAACCGTCCCGGTGCTGGAAATCGACCGGGCGGCGGTGGCGCTGCAAATCGCCCAGGTGGTGGCGGGGCCGCAAATCGCCCAGGTGGTGGCGGGGCCGCAAATCGTCCAGGTGGTGGCGGGGCCGCAAATCGACCAGGCGGTGGCGGAGCTGCAAATCGTCCAGGTGGTGGTGGAGCCGGAAATCGACCAGGCGGTGGCGGTGGTGCCGCGAACCGTCCCGGTGGTGGCGGAGCTGGCAACCGACCAGCGACACGGCCATCTGGCGGCACTGGCAAGAACCAAGTCGGCAATCGTACCGCATCATCGCGACCAAGTTCGGGTTCCCGCGGAGGAGGATTTAGTGGGGGTAGTGCAAACCACGCCCGCGCCAGCAGCAGCAGAGGCGGCCACAGCATGGGCGGTGGCGGCATGAGTCGCGGCGGTGGAGGTGGCCATCGCGGTGGCAGTATGAGTCGCGGCGGCGGAGGTGGCCATCGTGGCGGAGGTGGAGGACGTGGCGGCGGCGGTCGCGGTGGCGGAGGGCGTCGGAGGTAAAACAAACTGACGAGAAAATACAAATGAAATCAAACATTATGACTTCGACAAAACTCTCCCTGATCGTAGGCGCGATCATTGGTTGCGCCTTTCTGCTTCTGACCGCGCAAGGCGCATCGGAGCAAAAGCAAGACACTGCTGCGGCGTCACAGCCTGACGGAAAGCAATTCGACACCCCGAAACAGGCGGCAGACGCGCTTATTCAGGTAGCGTCGAATTTTGATGTCGCTAAGGCGAAAGAAATCCTGGGGCCCGACAGCGAGGACATTGTCAGCACTGAGGACCCGGTACAGGACAAAAATCGTGCTGAGGCATTCGCAGCCAAAGCGAAGGAAAAAACCTCCATTGAAATGGAGAAGAACGATCCGAACACCGCCATTCTTTTGGTAGGCAACGATGATTTCCCGTTTCCCATTCCACTCGTGAAACACAAAGGCAAATGGTCCTTTGATACGAAAGTGGGACGCGAGGAAATATTAAATCGCCGGATCGGCGCGAACGAATTGAACGCCATTGAGATTTGTCGTGGCTTCGTTGAAGCGCAACACGAATATGCCGAGGAAAAGCACGATGGTTCGAAGGTGAACCAGTATGCCCAGCGTGTTCTTAGCACACCGGGGAAACATGATGGTTTGGCCTGGCAGAATCCGGACGGTACATGGGGAGGCCCGGTCGGAGAAACAGTCGCCGAAGCGCTCCAGGAAGGTTATTCCGCGCAGGGCGGTAAACCCTACCACGGTTACTACTATAAAGTACTGAAGGGCCAAGGGCCTGATGCTCCGATGGGAGAGATGGACTTCATGGTTGGCGGCGCAATGATCGGCGGGTTTGCCCTCGCTGCTGCGCCCGCTGATTATCGAGTCACAGGTGTGATGACATTTATTGTCGGTCCCGACGGAGTGGTTTACGAAAAGGATCTCGGCCCCGATACGCTGAAGACGTTCCAGAGCATGGACAAGTACAACCCTGACAAGACTTGGAAAGTAACCGAGGACGACGTGGAAGACGACGAGGACCAGGGATCTGAATCACAGTCTCAATAAAGCCTAACAACCTACCGCTGCTCTTAGTCGAGTTGCAGTTGTGAGCTTCGGTGGCTTTTGCAAGCGCGCTCGCGACTCTGTTCCACGCGTTGAGTTTCAGTGCAGATGAGACTATTCCGCTTCAGCTTGTACTCACTGGCTTGGATCGCAGCGGCGATCTGTGCGGCTTGGGCATTCGGCGCGCTCTATTTTGATTTTCCCAAAGCCGGTGGCGTCGTAGCGATTGTATTTGCAGTCGCTTTACTGGCTGTCGTCGTCCTTGTTCGCGGGAAATTGCTAAAGCTTGCAATCGTCTTTGTGGCATTCGCCATCGTGGTTTCGTGGTGGCTGACATTGAAGCCCGGCAATGATCGCCCCTGGCAACCGGATGTCGCGCAGACCGCATGGGCGGAAATCAATGGCGACGAGGTCACCATTCACAACGTGCGGAATTTCGATTACCGCACTGCGACCGATTTTACGACCCACTGGGAAACGCGCACGGTCCGGCTCTCGCA